>NZ_JBEOZN010000052.1:0-60182 GCF_040298085.1 Streptosporangium sp. NPDC001681
CACGGCGGCTCACGCCCGCGACAGGCCGGATTCGAGGCCGCATCAGGTCAGGAGGCGGGCGGCTCCGGGCCATGCGGGCTGCGACGGTCCATCCGGTACGAGTGACCTGTGGGAGTCAGGCGCCGGTTCCGGGGCGAGAGCGGCAGACCCCGCCAAACCATGATCTACGACTGCGGGGAGGAAGATTCTCCGTTTACCGCTTACCGGCCGGCGCTTCTTACCATGCTGGGGTGGAAGTGCTGAGCGAGCGGGAGTGGCGGGGCAGGGCCTCGGCGCATCGGGAACGGGTCGGGGCCTGGGTCGAGCCGCATCTGCGCCGCGGCCGGGAGCGGGTCGCCCACCCGGTCGAGGACTTCCTGTTCACCTACTACAGCTTCCGGCCGGGACGCCTGCTCCAGTGGCATCCGGGCGCCGGTACGGTCCTGGCGGGGGCGAGTTCCTACGGGGCGAACTACCGCGACTGCGAGCAGGGCGCGGTGCTGGACCTTGAGCTGGTGCTGCCGCAACGTACGGCCGCGATCAGTTGGACGAGGGAGCTGCTGGCCGCCACCGCGAGCCGTCCGCCCTATCTGGGCTGCTTCGGGATGCACGAGTGGGCGATGGTCTACCGGACGCCGGAGGTGGAGATCCGGCACTCCTCCTTCCCGCTCCGGCTCTCCCCCGAGCGGATCGAGGAGATCGTCGACCAGCGCGGAGTGCGGTGCGGCCACTTCGACGCGTTCCGTTTCTTCACGCCCCCCGCCCGCCCGCTCAACGTGATCCAGCCGACCCGCGAACGCCAGCGGGAGCTGGAGCAGCCGGGCTGCCTGCACGCCAACATGGACCTCTACAAGTGGGCCTACAAGCTGTCGCCAATGATCGGCAGCGAGCTGGTCGCCGACTGCTTCGCGCTCGCCCGCGACATCAGGACCGTGGACATGCGGGCCAGCCCGTACGATCTGAGCGCCCTGGGTTACCGGCCGATCCAGGTGGAGACCGCCGAAGGCCGCGCGGAGTACGTGGCCGCCCAGCGCGCCTTCACCGAACGCTCCGCTCCACTTCGCCAACGCCTGCTGCAGGAGTGCGACCGGCTACTGGCCCTGACCTGACCGGCACCGCCGCGAGGCTCACGGCCCGCCCGCCGAACGAGGTTTCGGCCATCTGGTATCGCACAGCTCAGGCCAGTACGAGATCCTTGAGCGGAAGAGGGGCGCCGAGGCTTTGCCGGATCCGTGTGACGGCTGTGACCAGGCGTGAGAGGGTGCGATTCATGCTTACGATCGAGCAGCATGTGCGGTTGACCGGGGTCGGATACGAGGGATGTGATCTCGATGAGTTCATCCGACGGCTCCATCGGGAAGACGTGACGCTGTTGGTCGATGTGCGGCTGAATCCGATCTCCCGGAAACGCGGATTCAGCAAGACCGCGCTGGCCGGTGCGCTTGCCGGTGCGGGCATCGCCTACGAGCACATGCGAGAACTCGGCAACCCCAAATGGAACAGGGCGGGGTTCGGCGGAGGTCCGGCCGAGCTGGGCGCGGCCCGAGACGTTTACGCCGGACAGCTCGTCAACGCTGACGCGGGCGAATGCCTGGACCGAATCGCGGAAGCAGCCCGGCGGCAGACGGTAGCGGTCATGTGCTTCGAGGCCGACGAACACCGCTGTCATCGCGATCTCGTCCTGGAAGCCGTCCGTGAGCGATTCAGCCGCGCCGTACCGGCCTGATTCGCCGAGGATAGGCCACGCCCAGAACGATGAAGCTCTGTGGATGGGCCTGCTGGTTACCGACGTAGAAAATGGTGTCGCGGTCCGGAGCGTTCATTAGATCCCAGAACTTGTCACGGATGGCCTGCTTGACTCCCGCATCATCGCGATCATGCACGGAGCGCTGCAGGGCCACCAGTTCCCAGTCATAGATGCCTTGGCGGTGGGTGTTACAACTGGCGGACTGGCAGCGGTAGCGGTACCACGCCTTGAAGCGGGGTGCTTGAAGAGCGGTGCGGGGACCGGTGTCGAAAAGGCCGAGCTGGCTGACGTACTGGTCGATCTTTCGCTGTTCGTCGGGTGTCCAGCCGGGGTGGGGTTGGATGTCAAGTCCGATGATCTCCATAGGGCGAATTGCGGCCAGCGAGCGGCCGACTGGCCGCTTCTTGGCCCCTGAGATGAGATCGCACATGGAGCCCTCGATGTAGTCGTCGAGGTATGCCATGCGCTTTGGCCACCCGTCGAGGTGCTTCTCCACCACGACCTTGTCGGATCGGGGTCTCCAGCTCTCTGCTCGGGGGTCGCTGGTGTTGGGCTTGGCCTCCAGAGTGACGATGTCGTATTTACGGAATTGGTGACTGCTACCCAGTTCGCGAAAGTTAATTGGATATAGTCGTATCCAACCTGGTTGGTCTAGGTCAAGCCTGAGGGCGGCAACGCACACGGTCTCGCCATAGGTCTCAGAGGGGTTGGGGGCGGCTTTGACTGTTATAAGCACCCTTATGCGCTGAAAGTGCGCTTCTTTCGGTTTTTCGTGAATCGTTCCAAAGTTGGGGCCGAACAGAGAATGCTGCTCCGCCATGAAATCCTCCAGGGTGATATTCGAATCGACCTCCAGAGAATATCTTTACTTCCCTCTTAGGAATTAAGGGACGGCCAAATATTGCGCTATCGGGTATCCGCTATCTCGTGTCCTGTTCGCGAAGGACATCACGATGCGGGTGATAAGTTCGATATGTTCACTCTTTTGGAAAGCTAGGAAAGCGGGGCCGTGCTCGGGCTGGTTATCCACTCTGCGGTGGCGTGGTTGCTTTGGCGAGGGGGCATCAGGGGGCTCGGCGGCTGCCCGATCCTTTCGGAGGACGGCACCGACATGGTCTGGCGGTTGTCTCGTACGCGGGGATCTCAGGAAGGCGACCGCAGCTATCCGGCGTGCTGGTGGAACAAGCCGCAGAGGCGTTCTAGGCCGAGGCCGCTGATGAGCAGGCGTTCCTTGGTGTTGCTGAGGAGATCGGCGGTCCAGGTGGTGAATCCGCCGTCGCCGAGGCTGTGGTCGTCCCCGGTGGGGGTGGTGGCGCGGATCTCGAAGCAGGCGCCGTCGTAGTAGCCGCGGCCGTTCACGCGGTCGTCGTCGAAGGCGAACGCGGTGCCGGGGTGCGCCCGTGCCAGCCGGTTCAGGACGTGTTCGCGCAGGGCCTGGCGATGCCGCCCCCCGGTCAGGTCGGTGAGGAGCACGCGAACCGAGGAGATCTGGTGGCCGAGTTCGCCGGCCCCGCGCAGGACGTCGAGATGGACACCGATCTGCTCGGCCAGGGTCGCCGTCTCGAAGCTGAACGAAGCCTCGGCGCGACCGGCGGTGCACAGCGCCAGCAGCGCGAAGTGCGCCGGCATGCCTGACCCGCCGAAGACCTGGGCGCGTACCACCCGGTGGACGGCGGCGAGCCTGACCCGATGGCGCGAACGAGGATCGGCCCGCAGCGACTCCCGGCGGCGGACCGCGCACTCCAGGGCCAGGACGTTGGTGGCGTCCGCGACGGCCTCGGTGTTACGGACGGTGGTGACCACCTTGTGCTGGTCCACGGTCGCCACCGCGGAGTTGGTACCCAGCGGGCAGAGCGGCGACAGCGCCAGCCCGGTGAAACCATGCCGGGCCAGCCGTCCGTGGACAAGGGACTCCAGGCGTGCCAGCTCACCCGCGTCCAGCGCCGACGGCGCGGTGAAACGGTTGCGCTCGTAGGCCCGCAGCAGACCACCCGGCGTCACGGCGGCGGCGCGGCGGCGGTAGACCTCCAGCAGCAGCGTCTGCAGGTCGGTCGGCGAGAGCCGTTCGACCAGGGCGCTCAGCAATCCGGGTGTGGCACCCTCGCGCAGGATCCGGTCGAGCCAGGGGTCGGACGCCGACCGGTCCACACTCCGTTCAGACAGATCGTTCATCACCTCATCGTGCTGGACGGCAGGGCCCGGCCGCACCAGGTTTATCCGTCACGTCCACACCACCAAGCGGCAAGTGCTTCGCTTTTCCGGCACTTCACTCGCCGAGGTCAGCGGCGGGGGATCAGCAGGACCGGCACGAGGGCGACCCCGGCGATCGCGAAGGTCCACCACAGGCCGCCGGTGTACGCCCCCGCTCCGGGGCCGCCCGACCGGATGAGCGACTGCAGGACGACCGCGATCAGGGCGGCGCCCAGGGCGGTTCCCACCCGGACCGAGATCTGCGAGGCGGTCGTCGCCCCGGGGATGGAGGTCCCGGGCAGGGTGCGGTAGGCGGCGGCCATGATCGACGGCGTGGTCAGGCCGTGCCCGAGGCCGACGAGCAGGATCGCGGCGGCGAGCGGCGCCGTCCCGGCGGTGACGTCGACCTGTGTGCAGGCGAACACTCCGGCCAGCACGAGCAGGATTCCCGTGCCGCCGGGGAGCAGCGGGCCGATCCGGTCCGTCAGGCGTCCGGCGATCGGCATGGTGACGATCGCGCCTACCCCCATCGGGGCCACCAGCAGGCCGGCCTCCAGTGCGCTCGCTCCCGAGAAGGCCTGGGAGTAGAGCGGGATGAGCAGCATCAGGCCGAAGACCGACACCGAGTAGAGAAACAGCGTCGCGACGGACGCGGCGAAGGCCCGATTCCCGAACAGCCGGACGTCGAACAGGGCGCGGCCCGGCGCGCGCAGCGAGCGCACCGTGAAGGCGGCCACGAGCAGGGCTCCGCCCACCAGGCCCACGAATGCCTGGGCGTGGCCTGTACCCTCTCCGACCTGCGAGAGCCCGTAGATCAGTGCGGCGAGACCGGGGGAGAGCAGAGCGAGGCCGAAGGCGTCCAGGCGGCTTTCCGGCCGATGCTCCCCGTCGTGGGGCAACAGCCGTACGGCGAGCACCAGCGCCACCGCGCAGACCGGCACATTGATCAGGAACATCCACCGCCAGGGGAGCCGGTCCAGGATCAGCCCCCCGGCCACCGGGCCGAGCACGGGCGCGAGCATCGCCGGGACGGAGACCAGCGCCATCACCCGGCCCATCCGCTCGGGGCCGGCGGCACGGGCGAGCACCATCTGCGCGACGGGGACGAGCAGGCCGCCGCCGATGCCCTGCAGCACTCGGAAGGCGATGAGGCTTTCCACCGACCAGGCCATGCCGCACAGCGTGGACCCGGCGAGGAACAGCGCCAGCGAGGTGATCCATGTCGCCTTCGCGCCGAACCGCTCCACCGCCCAGCCGGTGACGGGGATCGTCATGGAAAGGGCCAGCGTGTAGCCGGTGATCACCCACTGGACTGTGCTCAGCGAGGTGTCCAGCTTGCGGCCGAGGACGTTCATCGCGACGTTCACGATGGTCGCGTCGAGGACGGTCATGATCGTGCCCAGCACCACCGCCAAGGCGATCCTCCGCAGCGCCGGGTCGAACGCGGTGCCGTCTGGCCTGGTCTGTGAGGTTGTCATCCAGCATGCTCCGTACGGTGTATCGGTTTCCGATACACCGTAGCGCAATCCCGTACGCTGTAGCGGATTGCCGCTACGCCGTACACTTGGCGGATGGCATCCGAGCAGGTACGAGGACCGATCTGGGCCCGGGAGGCGACGAAACGGCGCACCGCGCTGACGCGGGAGACGATCGTGCGGACGGCGATCGAGATCGCGGACGCCGAAGGACTCGCAGCCGTCTCGATTCGCCGCGTCGCCACCGAGCTCGGAGCGCGGACGATGAGCCTCTACAGCCATATCGAGCGCAAGGAAGACCTGTTCGACCTCATGTTGGACGAGATCGGCGCCGAGGTGCTGATCAGGGAGGACCTGCCGGACGACTGGCGCGAGGCGATCACGTTGCTCGCCCGGCGCGAGCGGGAGGTGGCCGGGCGTCACCCCTGGATCATCGATCTCATCTCCCGCCGCCCGGAGATCGGTCCCAACGGACTACGGCACCTGGAGCAGTCGTTGGCCGCGATGTCGAGCCTGCCGAGCGGCCCCGAAGGCAGGTGGCGGGCGCTGGCCGCGGTGGAGGACTACGTCACCGGGTTCGTGATCCGGGAGGCCAACGAGCGGGAACGGCCGCGCAAGGACGGCTGGACGCAGGCCGAGCGCGACGCGTTCGTGCAGCCCTATCTGCGCGACCTCCTCGACGGTGGCGAGTTCCCACATCTCGCGCCGCTGCTCGCGGACGGCGTCCCCGGCGCGGATGACAACTTCGAGCGCGGCCTGCGCTGGCTCCTTGACGGCATCGCCGCGGACCTCCTCGGCGGGGTCTCCTCATAGGCCCCTGATCGGCCGGGGCTGTTCCGCTCGCCGGGCTCGTCTGGGCGCCGATCGGGGGCCGGCGGAAGGAGTGCCAAAGGAGTGCCAGGCGTAGGCGAGCGTGGCTCCCCTCCGCCCCGCGCATCGGAAGGGTGCCGGCACGACGAGCGCACCCTCTGACGTGCGAGTTCCGGGGCCGGTCTGTCGTGTCGTGATCGGCCGGACATCCACTCTGAGCCAGAGTGGTGCCAATCTGAGCCAACATGGCTTGTTGATGGCACCATGATGTGCCATAGTGATGCCATGAACCTGACCCCGTATGTGGCCTCCCTCGGTCGCGAGCTGCTGACCGCCGTCGAGACCGGTGATGGCGACGCCAGTGTGCTGATCGAGCGGTTGACCGTGTCGATGGAGTCGGCGATCCGGCTCACCCTGCTCGAGGCGTTGTCGGCGGCCGCCGACGAGATCACCCGAGACCTGGCCCCCGGTTCGGTCCAGGTGCACCTGCGTGGACGTGACCCGGACTTCGTCGTGACGGTCCGGCAGGCGGAGCAGCCACTCCGGGACACCCCGGATCCGGGCGCGGTGTCGGCCGATGACGCCGCGGCGAGTTTCGAGGACGGTCCAGTGGCACGGATCAACGTCCGCCTCCCGGAACAGCTCAAGGCCGCGATCGAGGAGGCGGCGGGCAAGGAAGGTCGCTCGCTCAACGCCTGGCTGGTGCGGGCCGCCTCGACCGCGCTGCGTGCCTCGGAGAGCGACCACGGCTCCGACCGGCGCGGCAAGCGCAACGCGCAGCGTTACACCGGCTGGGCCCGCTAGCCCACGCCGACACCCGGAACCACTTTCTTCGTACATCTCCGACCAGCGGGGATGTTCTTCTGACTCATTCTGAGGGGATAGCCATGCCGGTTTTCGCCACGCCTGAACCGATTTCCGCCACGATCGAGCTCTCCGTCGGTGACGTGCAGATCATCGCGAGCGACCGGACCGACACCGTCGTCGAGGTGCGGCCGAGCGACGAGTCCGACGAGTCCGATGTGGACGCCGCGCAGAAGACGCGCGTCGAGTACGCCAACGGCACGTTGACGGTCCGTGGGCCGAAGGCCCGCATGCTCGACTTCTCCAAGAAGACCAGGTCGGTCGACGTGCTGATCGAACTTCCCACCGGCTCGCACGTGCACGCGGACCTGTCGGTGGGGGACCTGCGCGGCGTCGGCACGCTGGGGGAGTGCCGGCTCAAGGCGTCGGTCGGGCATTTCCATCTCGACCGGACCGGACCGCTTCGACTGGACACCACCGGTGGTGACATCACCGTCGAAACAGTCGCGGGTAACGCCGATGTCTCCACCAGCACCGGGCGCGTGCACATCGGCGAGATCGGCGGCACCGCCGTCGTCAAGAACTCCAACGGCAACACCGACATCGGCACCGTCACCGGCGAACTGCGGGTGCGCTCGGCCAACGGCGACATCTCCGTCGACCGGGCCGACGCCATGGTGGACGCCAAGACCTCCAACGGAACCATTCGCGTCGGCCAGGTCACGCGCGACACCGTCACGCTGCACACCTCGACCGGCCACCTCGAAATCGGTGTCGCCGCCGGCACCGCCGCATGGCTCGACCTGAACACCTCGTACGGGCGGGTGGAGAACTCGCTGGAGGGCCTCGGCCAAGCACCGGAGAAGTCCGAGCAGACCGTCGAAGTCCGCGCGCACACGTCGTTCGGCGACATCACCGTCCGCCGTTCCTGACCAGATCTCGAAGGGGTTCTCATGACCATGCCATCCCAATCTGCGATCACGGCGACCGGACTGCGCCGGTCGTACGGCGATCACGTCGTGCTCGACGGCGTCGACCTGAACGTCCCGCGTGGCACCGTTTTCTCGTTGCTCGGCGCCAACGGCGCCGGCAAGACCACCACAGTCAAGATCTTGTCCACCCTGATCCGCGCCGACGGGGGCAGCGCGCGGATCGCGGGTCACGACCTGTCCGCCGAGCCGGACGCGGTGCGTGCCGCGATCGGCGTCACCGGCCAGTTCTCGGCGGTCGACAACCTGCTGACCGGTCAGGAGAACCTGACCCTGATGGCGGATCTGCACCACCTGGGCCGGAAGGCGGGCAGGCGCAGGACCGCCCGGCTGCTCGAACAGTTCGACCTCGTCGATGCGGCCAAGAAGACGGCGGCGACCTACTCCGGCGGGATGCGGCGGCGGCTCGACCTCGCGATGACGCTGGTCGGCTCACCGCAGGTGATCTTCCTCGACGAGCCGACCACCGGACTGGACCCGCGCAGCCGCCGCGCCATGTGGCAGATCGTGCGGGAGCTCGTGGCGGGTGGCGTCACCATCTTCCTCACCACCCAGTACCTGGAGGAGGCCGACGAGCTCGCCGACCGGATCGCGGTGCTCGACCACGGGAAGATCGTCGCCGAGGGCACCGCGGACGAGCTCAAGCGGCGCATTCCCGGCGGCCACGTCCTGCTGCGGTTCGCCGACGAGCGCGATCTCGAATCCGCCGCGCGCGTCGTGGACCAGGTGTCTCGCGACAGCGACACGCTCGCCCTGCGCGTACCGCACGACGGCAGCCTCAGGTCGCTGAAGGCGCTGCTCGACCGGCTTGACCAGAACGCGGTCGAGGTGGACTCGCTGAGCGTGCACACCCCCGACCTCGACGATGTCTTCCTCGCTCTCACCGGCAACAAGGAGAAGGTGACCGCACGATGAGCACCGTGTCGCACGCCCTGACCGACTCGGCGACGATGCTTCGCCGCAACCTCAAGCGCATGGTGCGCTACCCGTCCATGACACTGCAGCTCATCGGCATGCCGATCGTCTTCCTGCTGCTGTTCGTCTACGTCTTCGGCGGCACGCTCGGCGCCGGGATCGGCGGCGTCTCCGGCGGACGTGCGGAGTACGTCAACTACGTCACCCCCGCGATCATCCTGATGACGATCACCGCCGCGGTCCAGGGCACCACCATCTCGATCGCCATGGACATGACCGAGGGCATCGTCGACCGGTTCCGCACCATGGCCATCGCCCGGGTGTCCGTCCTGACCGGGCACGTCATCGGCAGCCTCATCCAGACGATGCTCAGCATCGCGGCGGTCGTCGGCGTCGCGCTGCTCATCGGCTTCCGGCCGTCGGCGGGGCCCGGCGACTGGCTCGCCCTCATCGGTGTCCTGGTGATGATGGCCTTCGCCTTCATCTGGCTGTCGGTCGCGTTCGGCCTGGCCAGCAAGACCGTCGAGTCGTCGAGCAACGTCGGTATGCCGCTGCTGCTGCTGCCGTTCCTGGGCAGTGGGTTCGTCCCGACCGACTCGATGCCCACCGTGCTGCGCTGGTTCGCCGAGTACCAGCCGTTCACGCCGCTCATCGAGACCCTGCGCGGCCTGCTGATGGGCACGCCGATCGGGAACAACGCCGTCATCGCGGTCGGCTGGTGCGTCGTCATCGCGCTCGGCGGCTACCTCTGGTCGAAGAAGCTGTTCAACCGCGAGTCCACCCGCTAAGCCGCACTTGAGCCAAGGGGAAACGATGCAGCACCAACAGATTTCGCTGGTCGACTCGCTGCCCATCACCCGCCCCGAGGGGTGTCCGTTCGATCCACCACAGGAACTGGGCCGGATCCGTGAGGCGACCCCGATCACCAGGATGACCTATCCCGACGGGCACGTCGGCCGGCTGGTCACCGGCCATGCCTTGACTCGCGCGGTCCTGGCCGACACCCGGTTCAGTTCCCGGTACGAGCTCATGCACTTCCCGCTGCCGATTCCGGGCGTCACCGAGTTTCCGCCCGCGCCGGTCGGCGATCTCACCGGGATCGACGCGCCCGAGCACACCCGCTACCGCAAGCTGCTCACCGGCAGGTTCACCGTTCGCCGGATGCGGGTGCTCACCGAACGCGTCGAGCAGATCACCGCCGAGCACTTGGACGCCATGGAGGACCACGGCCCGTCCGTGGATCTGGTCGAGGCGTTCGCCCACCCCGTCCCGGCGATGATGATCTGCGAACTGCTCGGCGTGCCGTACGAGGACCGCGCGACCTTCAACCGTCACGCGAAGGCGCTGACCTCCGCGTACATCTCCCAGGAGGAGATGTACGCGGCCTGGAACGCGCTGCAGGAGTACGTGCGTGGACTGGTGCAGGCCAAACGCGCGAACCCCACCGACGACGTGCTCAGCGAGCTGACCGCGAGCGACCTGAGCGACGAGGAGGTCGCCGGCCTCGGCGCGTTCCTGCTCGGTGCCGGGCTCGACACCACCGCCAACATGATCGCGCTCGGCACCTTCGCCCTGCTGAACCACCCGGACCAGCTCGCCGCACTGCGCGCCGACCCGAGCGGCGTCGACCGGGCGGTGGAGGAACTGCTGCGCTACCTGACCATCACGCACACCAACGTCCGGGCGGCGTTGGAGGACGTCGAGCTGGACGGACACCTGATCAGGGCGGGCGAGACGGTCACCCTCGCGGTCCAGACCGCCAACCGCGACCCGGAGAAGTTCCCCGACCCGGACACCCTCGACCTGAGCAGGCAGGCCACCGGGCACCTGGCCTTCGGCCACGGCATCCACCAGTGCCTCGGCCAGCAGCTGGCCCGAGTCGAGATGCGGGTCGCGCTGCCTGCGCTGTTCGGCCGGTTCCCGACCCTCCGCCTGGCCGTCCCGGCCGAGGACGTTCCGTTGCGCCACAACATGAACATCTATGGCGTGCACCGGCTCGAGGTCACCTGGGACCAGGAATAGCCGCCCGGAATCGTGCGATTCCGGGGGAGAGGATGAGTGTGTCGAGGCCATGGCGGGAATGGCACCGCCCGCTGATGGCGAGCGTGGCCCTCATGATCGGGCTCGTGGTGGTGTCCGGTGTCGGCCTCCTGGTGGACTGCCGCACCCTGCTGGGGAAGCCGCTGAGGTTCGGCGTCGCGTTCACCCTCTACTCCGGAGTCCTAGCGGACGGCGATCTCCCCCACGTGCCGGAAGTGGTCGCGCAGGAACCCAGGCAGCACGGGTTACCAGGCGTTCCGTCTCTGCCGCCGGCCGAAGATCGCGACTCGGGGCCTGACCTGGTCGTCAGAGTTTGCTGATAGGTCGGCATAGGCCCCAGAATCCCCTTCTGGGGGGATCCATGGGGCGGAAAGCGGACTACGCGGTGCGGGTCGTGGCCCTGTCCCTGGGCGCGCTCGGCCTCGCGGCGCTGGCCGCGCACGTGGTCATCGAGCTCGCGATCAACCCCCGGCCGCCCGCCATCGCCGACACCGCCCGCGTCCAGGCGCTGCTCAGTACCCCGCTGGGCATGCTGATCGTGCTGCGCCGGCCAGAACTGATCGTCGGCTGGCTGCTCCTGCTGGTCGGTGCGGCCAACGGCTGGATGACGCTCGCCATCTCCCTGTACGAGGTGTACGGGTGGCAGGACATGGTGCCGCTCCCGCCGCCGCTCCCCTGGCTCGCCTGTTTCCGGGTCGCCGTCACCAACTGCACGGCGCTCATGTTGCCGCTCGCGCATCCGGACGCAGGCCTGCTGCGGCCCCGATGGCGCTGGGTCTACCTGGCGCTGATCTCGTGGCAGCTGCTCCTGCTGGTGATCTGCATCCTGCGCCTGGACGACTCCCCCGGGCCGCTCGCGAGCCTGTACCAGGTGTCCAACGCGATCTGCGGGCCGCTGCTCTGGGTGAGCCTGCTCGTGCTGCTCATCCGGTTCTGGCGCGCCGACCCGGACGTGCGGCGGCAGATCGCCTGGCTGGCGCCCGTCGTGGCCTTCGACAACCTCGCCTTCACCGCGACCCTCGGCTGGGACTACCTCTGGCTGGACACCATCGGTGAGGCGGCCGTGCCGATCGCGGTGGCCATCGCCGTACTCCGCTACCGGCTCTACTCGATCGACACGCTTGTCAGCCGGGCCCTGGTCGGCGGCGCCCTGGTGGTTTTCGCCGCCACGGCGTACCTGGCCGTCGGCGCGCTCGCCGGACTCTTCCTGGCCGACTACGGCGAGCTCTTCGGCGTGGTCGCGGCGATCTTCGCGGGCCTGTCGTTCCTGCCCGTCCAGCGGCGCCTGCAGCGCCTGCTGGACCGGCTCCTGTACGGCAGGAGCGGCGATCCCCAGGTGCACGCCGAAGCCCTGCGGCGGCAGATCCAGCACGCCGGTCCCGCCCAGGCGCTGGACGCGGCGGTGCGGGCGGTGGCCGACGGCCTGGCGGTGACCGGGGCGGCGGTCCAGGCCGAGGAGAACCACGCCGTCGGCGAACTCGGGGACGACCCCCGCAAGATCCCCCTGGTGTGGCACGGTGAACCCGCCGGGACGCTGCTCCTCGGGCCGCCCGGGGCGCGGCGCTTCCCCCGGGCGTACGAGCGGCGGATGCTGGCCGTCCTGGTGCCGATCGTCGCCGACGTCGCGCATGCCGTACAGATGGCTCATGACCTGCGGCGCTCATGGGAACGGGCGGCCGGGGCGCGGGAGGAGGAGCGGCGGCGGCTGCACCGGGACCTGCACGACGGGCTGGGGAGCCGGTTGGCCGGGATAACGATCGGGCTGGAGGCGGCGCGGCGATCCCTGAGGCACTCCCCCGAGCTGGCCTATCAGCTGCTGTCCGATCTCCGGGTGGGGATGGACACCGTGAACGGGGAGATGCGGGAGCTGGTGCAGGGCCTCCGGCCCCGCACACTGGACGCGGTCGGGCTGGAGCAGTCGATCCGGCGGCTGGCGGTGGAGGTGCCGGTCACCGTCGGGGGGAGCCTGGAGGGGCTGCCGGCCGCGGTGGAGGTCGCGGCGTACCGGATCGTGCAGGAGGCGCTGACCAATGCCCGGCGTCATTCCGGTGCGAAGGTCATCACCGTGGCGCTGGAGCGGGCGGGCGATCTGCGGGTGCGGGTCACCGACGACGGGGTGGGTGTCGGCGCGCCGGCTCGGGGGTCGGGCTCCGGCCTGTCGACGATGCGCGAACGGGCCGCCGAGGTGGGCGGCACCTGCTCGATCCGTGACGGCGAGCACGGCGGCACCGTGGTCGAGGCTGTTCTCCCCGTCCCGACATGACCGGTGCGGGCCGGTGGGTGCAGGTGGCCGGGAACCGCACGAGAGGAGTGCGAGCGAATCCTGTGGAGCAGAAGTTCGACGGTGAAAAACGTGGACCCCTGTCGTCAGTGGACCAGCTGCCTGACAAGCGACCTGGCGGTGACTTCGTGCCGCTCGGGGTGGTCGATGCCGCGGGGCCCCTCCTCGACGAGCATGATCAGATACAGGTAGGCGCGGTAGAGGGCGAGGCGGGCGCGGGTGTCGGGGGTGAGGTCCAGGTGGCCGCCGGCCTCGCGGTAGCCGTCCAGCAGGTCCGTGTCCTGTTCGGCCGTGCCGAACACGTCGACCGAGACGAGGTCGGCCACCGGATCTCCCCAGAACGCCCGTTCGTGGTCGATCAGCGCCGCGATGCGCGGTGGTCTGCGGTCCGGCTCCAGCAGGATGTTTCCCGGCCAGAGGTCGAAGTGGACCAGCGAGGGGGTGACGACATCGTCCAGTAGGTGCGCGCGGGCCCGTACGACGCTCGCGATCTCGTTCACCGGCCACGGCAGGACCGCCCGGAACCGGACCGCGTCGGCGAGGACACCGTCGACCATGGAGAGAAACGCCTCCCGCCAGGTCGGCGCCGTCATCTCGGCCAGTTGCGGGTAGCCGAAAGCAGTTCCCCTGATCCGGTGCAGCGTGGCCAGGTGCCGGCCGAGCTCGAAACGGAGGCTTCTCGTGTCCGCCTCGGCCAGTGGTTCCGCCGGCTCCGACCAGGCCACGCCGTCGATCGCACTCATGATCAGGTACGGCAGCGGCCCGTCGAGGTTCGCCTGCCACAGCCGGGGGATCGGCACCCCGGTGGCGGCGGCGAGCTCGTAGAAGAGGGCCTCCGTCCGGATGATGTCCCGCTCGTAGGTGAGCAGCTCGACGTCGGCGGGAGGGCCGAGCTTGAGGACCAGCTCGCCGCCGTCTTCGAGCCGCGCGCGCCACAGTGCCGCGAACGAGCCCGCGTCAAGCTCCCGCAGGGAGACGGGCCACTTTCCCAGAGCCTGGAAGATCAGGTTCGCGGTCTCCGTGGTGGACAGTTGCCGCTTGGTCTTTATCTCCATGAACGATCATCCATCATCATCTTCGGCGAGGGAAGTGCCGGTTCCACCCGGCGGGGGAATCGCTTTCCCGCCATGGTCCCGGTGTTCGAAACGGTCAGGGCCGGGCCTGCCGGGTCATCTCCAGGCGCGGCGTCGCAGCAGGAGCCCGGTGGTGGCGGTGAGGATGAGCAGGGAGCCGGTCAGCAGGAACATCCGCCCGTCGGGCCCGCGCTCACCGCCGCCCCCGGTCGCGGCGGGCCCCGACGGGGTCTGTTGCACCTTGCCGTTCCCGCCGGTCTCCGGCTCTGTCTCCGTCTCTGTCTCTGTCTCCGGCTCCGTACCCGTATCGGTATCGGTTTCGGTCCCCGTATCGGTTCCGGTCTCGGTCTCCGTCCCCGTCTGGTCGGCCGCGGTGACCGTGAGGGGGTAGGTGGTCAGGGCGTCCTGGTTCTGGACCGCACACTTGATCGACGGTGCGTTGGCGGCGGTCCCGAAGTTCAGGGCGGCCGGCCGCACCGTCGCCGTACCCGCGTTGGACGAGGTCGTACTCAGGCTGACCGGGGTCGTCGGCAGCGGGATGACCTGGTTCGCGCCGACCGTACCGGGCGTACCCACCCCGGTGGCGGAGGTCAGTCCGGTGAGCCCGCTGATGGACGCGTACGCGTACAGGCTGGTGTCGGCGGTCAGTCCCGTCGCGGGTGCCTTCAGCCCGGTGCCGTCGGCGTAGGTCCCCTGCCAGCCGATGCTCATCTGCTCACCCGTCGTGGCGGTGGCCGGCATCGTCATCTCGACCTTGACCTTGATGTTCTGTTTCTCGGTCGCGCCGGTGGTGGTGCACTGGTACTCCACGACGTCGGTGATGACAGCCGAGCTCTGCCGCACCTCGCTGACGGCGGCGCCGACCGGCTGGAGGAAGAGAACCAGGCCGCCGGCCAGGACGGTGACGGAGAGAACAGATCGGACGCGCAAGGCGACTCCCATTGCGACAAATGTGGCATCTGGGAAGACGTACTACGAAGTTATCCGGTTGTCACCATGTCCGCATCCGGACAGAAATGTGCCCCCGCTCTTGGGCGAGGCCGGTTGCCCACCTTCCTGGGCGGCCGGCACGGCCCCTCCGCTCGGCGTCGACCACGGGTGGTATCACCGCGTCGAGCTGTGCCAAAGGTCCCAGCTCACCGGCCACTGGCACGTTGCAAAGCCGGTCTCAGGGAGCGTTCTCTCAAATACGCGGACGGTTACCTGGAAGTGTGAGAGCCGTTTCAACCAGGTTAATC
Organism: Streptosporangium sp. NPDC001681; assembly: GCF_040298085.1. NCBI lineage: Bacteria > Bacillati > Actinomycetota > Actinomycetes > Streptosporangiales > Streptosporangiaceae > Streptosporangium > Streptosporangium sp. NPDC001681. The sequence continues at coordinate 15,542 of NZ_JBEOZN010000052.1, forward strand.
AGCCTCTTGACAAGTTTTGGTAAGCAAGAGCAATCTCGTGGTGGGAGAGCGCTCCCTCACATCCGTCAGCGCCCAGCAGTACAGACCCCGAGACCCTGACCACCGGTCCACCCCCCTCCACAGAGACCTGGAGTCTCGCCATGGCCTCGCTCCGCCGATGGTTACCGCCCCTGACCGCGCTCCTGACCCTGACCGCGCTCCTGCACCCCCTCCCGGCCACCGCCACCGCCCGGGTCGCGGCCCAGGCCGCCCCGCCCGTCGATCCCGCCAGGTTCCAGCAGGTCACGCTGGCCAAGGGGGTCGCCACGATGGGCGAGCCGATGTCGATGGCCGTGCTGCCGGACCGCTCGGTCCTGCACACTGCCCGCGACGGCACGATCCGGCTCACCGACGCCGCGGGGAACACCAAGGTGTCGGGCAAGATCCCCGTCTACTTCAACGACGAGGAGGGCATGCAGGGCGTCGGCATCGACCCCGGCTTCTCCTCGAACCGGTTCATCTACCTCTACTACGCGCCGCCGCTCTCCACACCTCCGGGGGGCGCCCCGATCACCGGCACCGCGGCCGACTTCGCGCGCTTCGACGGCGTCAACCGGCTCTCGCGCTTCAGGCTGAACACCGACGGCACGCTCGACCTCGCCAGCGAGAAGAGCGTCCTGGAGGTGAAGACGAGCCGGGGTTTATGCTGCCACGTCGGCGGTGACATCGACTTCGACGCCGCGGGCAACCTCTACCTCACCACCGGCGACGACACCGAGCCCGGCTACAACGACGGCTACGCGCCGCTCGACGACCGGGCGGGCCGCAACCCCGCACTCGACGCGCAGCGGGGCGCCGCCAACACCAACGACCTGCGCGGCAAGGTGCTCCGCATCAAGGTCAACGCCGACGGGTCCTACTCGATCCCGGCCGGGAACATGTTCCCCCCGGGAACGGCGAACACCCGGCCGGAGATCTACGCGATGGGCTTCCGCAACCCGTTCCGGATGAGCGTCGACAAGGCCACCGGCGTGGTCTACCTCGGCGACTACGGCCCCGACGCGGGCACCGCCGGCGCCAGGGGGCCGGGCGGCCAGGTCGAGTTCGACCGGATCACCGGGCCGGGCTTCTACGGCTGGCCGTACTGCACGGGTAACAACACCCCCGCCGAGACCTACGCCCGTTACAACTACGCCACCGCGACGGTCGGTGCGAAGTACGACTGCGCGGCCGGTGTCGAGAACACCTCGCGCAACAACACCGGCCAGGTCAAGCTGCCCCCGGCCAAGCCCGCCTGGATCACCTACGACGGCTGTTCGCTGCCGGAGTTCGGCTGCGGTGCCGAGTCGCCGATGGGCGGCGTCGTCTACCGCTACTCCGCCGCGCTGAACTCGCCGATCAAGTTCCCGCAGTCGCTCGACGGACACTTCCTCGCCGGTGAGTTCCAGCGGCAGTGGATCAAGGACATCGAGGTCAACGCGGACGGCAGCCGAGGCACCATCCAGCCCTTCCCCTGGTCGGGCAAGCAGGTGATGGACATGGCCTTCGGCCCGGACGGTGCCCTCTACGTGCTCGACTACGGGACCGGCTGGTTCAACGGCAACGAGCATTCGGCCCTGTACCGCATCGAGCACATCGGGACCGGCGGGCGGGCGCCCATCGCCAAGGCGTCGGCGGACCGCATCTCGGGGAAGGCGCCGCTGACCGTGGCGTTCTCCTCGGCGGGCAGCTCCGACCCGGACGGCGACGCGCTCACCTACTCCTGGGCGTTCGGTGACGGCGGCACCTCCACCGCCGCCAACCCCACCCACACCTACACGACCGACGGCACCCGTACGGCCACGCTGACCGTGCGGGACAGCACCGGCCTGACCGCGACGGCCAACGTCGAGATCACCGTCGGCAACACCGCGCCCACGGTGCGGATCGACCTCCCGCTCAACGGGCAGGTGTTCGGCTTCGGCGACGCGGTGCCGTACCGGGTCACCGTCACCGACCCCGAGGACACGACGATCGACTGTGCGAAGGTGAAGATCACCTACATCCTCGGTCACGACACCCACGGCCACCCGCTCGCCACGGGCAACGGCTGCTCGGGCACCATCCAGACGCCCGGCAACGGCGAGCACGACGGGGCGGCCAACCTGTTCGGAGTCTGGGACGCCGAGTACACCGACTCGGGCGGGCTCACCACCCACACCCAGCACGTCACCCAGCCGAAGAACCGGCAGGCCGAGCACTACACCACCTCCCAGGGCGTCGCCCTGTTCGACAAGGCGACCGCGCACGGCGCGAAGACCGTCGGCAACATCGAGAACGGGGACTGGATCGCCTTCGAGCCCTACGTCCTGGCCGGCGTCTCCACGTTCACCGCCCGGGTCTCCTCGGCCGGAGCCGGCGGGACCATCCAGGTCAGGGCCGGCTCGGCGACCGGGACGTTGCTGGGCACCGCCACCGTGGCGCCGACGGGCGGCTGGGATACGTTCGTCGACGTCTCCGCCAACCTGACGGGCGCTCCGGCCGGCACGACCAAGCTCTTCCTGGTCTTCGTCGGGGGCGCGGGCGCGCTGTTCGACGTGGACGACTTCACCCTGACCACCGGGACGCAGCCGCCCACCGGGACGCTGCTGTCGTCGGGGCGTCCGGTCACCGCCTCCTCGACGGAGGGGGCCGGATTCGCGGCGGGCAACGTGGTGGACGGCAACCTGGGGACGCGGTGGTCGTCGGCGTTCTCCGACCCGCAGTGGATCTCGGTGGACCTGGGTTCTGTCCGGCAGGTCAGCCGGGTGAAGTTGCAGTGGGAGGCCGCGTACGGCAGGGCCTATCGGATCGAGACCTCGACCAACGGTACGACGTGGTCGCAGGTTTACTCCACGACCGCCGGTGACGGTGGGGTGGACGATGTCACCTTCGCGGCGGCGAGTGCCCGGTACGTGCGTGTCTACGGCACGCAGCGGGCCACCGCCTGGGGCTACTCCTTGTGGGAGATGGAGGTCTACGGTGCGTAATATCATCGCGATCATCACAACGCTGCTCGTCGTCACGATCGGGTTGGGGGCACCGGCCATGGCAGCGGACCCGGCCTACAAGGTGCTGGTCTTCTCCAAGACCGCGGGGTTCCGGCACGACGCCATCCCCGCGGGCATCACCGCGCTGCGCGGGCTGGCGGCCGAGAACGGCTTCACCGTCGACGCCACCGAGGACGCCGCCGCCTTCACCACGGCCAACCTGGCCGGATACCGGGCGGTGGTCTTCCTGCTGACCACAGGCGACGTGCTGAACGCCGCGCAGCAGACGGCGTTCGAGTCCTACATCGCCGGCGGCGGCGGGTACGTGGGCGTCCACGCGGCCGCCGACACCGAGTACGACTGGGCCTTCTACGGCGGCCTGGTCGGTGCCTACTTCTCCTCCCATCCGGCCATCCAGCAGGCGACCGTACGGGTGGAGGACCGCACGCACCCCTCGACGGCCCACCTGCCGGCGGCCTGGGTGCGCACCGACGAGTTGTACAACTACCGCACCAACCCCCGCTCCACCGCCCACGTGCTGGCCACGCTGGACGAGTCGACCTACTCCGGCGGGTCGATGGGAGCCGACCATCCGATCGCCTGGTGCAAGCAGTACCAGGGCGGCCGGGCCTGGTACACCGGACTTGGTCACACCATCGCGTCCTACACCGAGCCGAACTTCCGGGCGCACCTGTACGGCGGGCTCCGCTACGCGGCCGGGGTCGCCCCCGCCAACTGCGGCACCGCCCCGAACCCGACTCCCACCCCCACCGTGGATCCGGGCGTCGCGCTGCTGTCGGCCGGGCGTCCGGTCACGACCTCCTCGACGGAGAACGGGTCGTTCGCCGGGAGCAACGCGGTGGACGGAAATCTGGGGACGCGGTGGTCGTCGGCGTTCTCCGACCCGCAGTGGATCTCGGTGGACCTGGGTTCTGTCCGGCAGGTCAGCCGGGTGAAGTTGCAGTGGGAGGCGGCGTACGGGAAGTCCTACCGGATCGAGACCTCGACCAATGGCACGACGTGGTCGCAGGTCCACTCCACGACCGCGAGTGACGGCGGTGTGGACGACATCACCTTCACGGCGGCGGGCGCCAGGTACGTGCGGGTCTATGGCACGCAGCGCGCCACCGTCTGGGGCTACTCCCTGTGGGAGATGGAGGTCTACGGCAGCTAGGAGCCGGGATTCCCGCGGATCTCACCGGTTTCGCAGGTTCGACAGGTGGGAATCCGTTGACGGCCGGTTGCCCGGCGTTGGACGGCTCATCAGCGTGCCGCTGGGAACCGCAGCGGCAGCCACACGTACCGGGTGACCGCCGGCCCTCGGGCCGGCGGTCACCCGGGTGAGAGACAGGAGGTGGTTCAGGTGTCCTGGATCGGCAGGACGGCGGTGCGGTCGGTGCCCGGCAGGGGCGCGGGAGGCCCGGCGGCACCCGGCACCCACATCGTGGTCCGCGACTCGGTCCGGCCGGTCACCGTCCGATGACCATCGCCGCGGCGTTCGCCATGCAGCCCCGGCTAGTGCCCGAGCTCTTCCCCCCCGACCTGCGGCACCGGCTGTCGCTGGTGACGCGGGTGGACGAGCGAGTGATCGAATCCTTCGACGGGCCGCTCGACGTGGAGATCTTGATCACCGGCTGGGGGTGTCCGAGGATCGACGCGGACGTGCTGGCCGCGGCTCCACGGCTGCGGGCGGTCGTGCACGCCGCCGGCAGCGTCAAGGGACACCTCACCGCCGAGGTGTTCGACAGGGGCCTCGCGGTCTCCTCGGCGGCTGAGGCCAACGCGCTGCCGGTGGCCGAGTTCACCCTGGCGATGCTCGTACTGGCCGCCAAGCAGGTGATCGTCAAGGCGCGCGCGTACTCCACGCGGGGCTGGTCGGGCGACCCGCTGCCCGGAGTGGCGACGCCGAGCGAGGGCGGCGGCCTGATCGGAGCGGTGGTCGGCGTCATCGGCGCCTCCCGGGTCGGGCGGCTGGTGATGGAGCGGCTCCGCGACCACGGCGCGCACATCCTGCTCAGCGACCCGTACATCAGCCCCGCCCAGGCGGCGGCCCTCGGGGCCAGGCCGGTGCCGCTCGACGATCTCTGCCGCGAGGCCGAGCTGGTCACCGTGCACGCTCCCGCGCTGCCGGAGACCCGCGGACTGCTCGACGAGCGCCGCCTCGCGCTGCTGCGCGACGGGGCGGTGCTGGTGAACACCGCCCGGGGCTCCCTGATCGACACCGACGCCCTGGTACGGCACTGCGCCACCGGTCGCATCGGCGCCGTCCTCGACGTGACCGATCCCGAGCCGCTGCCCCTCGGGCATCCGCTGCTCGCCCTGCCGAACGTCCTGGTCACCCCGCACCTCAGCGGAGCCAGGGGCAGGGAGCTGTGCCGCCTGGGCGAGTTCGCGGTCGCCGAGGTCGAGCGGCTGGCGCGGGGCCTTCCGCTCCGCGGCACCGTCCGGCCGGCGGATCTGGATCGGATCGCCTGACGTCCCGGCCGGCCGGGGAAATCTGTTCTGACCAGCGCCTACGACGATGTGGCCGCTCGAACCCCGACCATCACCGTGGCGCCCGGCCTCACGCGCCCCGCTGACGTCGTCCACACAGCCGCGTTCAGCTCCGCGGGTCGTCCCAGTAGTCCTTGAGCATCTCGCCGGGCCGGCCGGGCGCGGTCTTCCGTTCCGACCACGGTTCCAATCACACCTCGGAGGAGTTCGGCCGTTTCCTGATCGACGAGATGCCCATCTTGTGAGGGAGCTCAGAGCCTTTCGATCAGAGCCGAAAAGGCTTTACAGTCTGGAGTTAGGCAATGTAGTTTCGCCATCAGGTCCAGGTAAGAGCCATATTCATGTCAATACGTTAGGAGCTCACCTGATGGCTTTGGCTCGTGGGAGCACGACCTGCGCGTCGTCCTTATCTCGACCGTACCGGCATGCCCTGGCGCTACCTTCCTGGGCCAAGGTATGTGCCTGCCTCGCCCGATAGCAGTGGTGGCTCAGCGGCCTGCCACACCGATTAGTCCGCACCGCCGAAAGGCGCGAGCTCGAACCGAGTTTTCGCGTGATTGACGCTCAAGCGTCAAGTCCTCGGCCAACGTGCCCGCCACCATCCGGGGCATCGACGCCGCTAAGGAGAATCGCCGGCCGAGAATGCGGCATCGTCACCGGTGCCCTCGGACGCTGTGGGCGGTGCCGGTCACCGCCGCCGGATCGCAAGCGGCTGAGCCGACAGCACTCACCGCACCCCTCACCGAGGCACTGTCGCCGAACACGGCGCCACACCTGGCATTGACATCGACGTCGTCCCCCGCGCCTGTGCTGCCAGAGGATTCACCGCTCTGCTTTGGCACTGGATTGCCGAACGGAGCTTCGGAGGACTGATTTTCCACCGTCTCCTGCCCCGCAGCTACGAGACCGTGCCAGTCCGCCGCGAAGCCATGAGCCTGATCGACCTCATGATTCGCCGACTCAGCATGAACTCACCTCGCCCTCGCGAGGAATCCGAAAGAGGCATTCGAGTGTTACGAAGAATTGTCACGATGACGGTCTTGGTCCTCTTTACCGTGGTGCCGATGGCGGTCATATCGCCGGTCGCACCGGCCGCGGCACAATCCCAGGACAGGGTCATCATTTCAGGAGACTGGGATGGTGACGGTGTGGACACGTACGGCATCGTGGACACCTCCACGGACCCGATGACGTGGTATCTGACGAACCGATACGACAACTACTGGATCGACAACCTCGCACCCGACACCGTCTTCACCTACGGCGCCCGTGGCGCGCAACCGATCGTGGGCGACTGGAACAACGACGGCTCCGACACTCCGGGGGTCTTCGTACGCACCGGCGGAACGCCATCGTGGCAACTACGCAACAGCAATTCATCGGGATCCGCCAACGTGACCTTCGGTTATGGCGCGGCCTCGGACACCCAGCCCCTGGTCGGCGACTGGGACGGCAACGGCTCCGACACCCCCGGCCTGTTCCGGCCCGGCAGTCCCAACTCGTACCTGCTGCGCAACAGCAACACCGCCGGGAGCGCCAATCTCACCTTCACCTACAGCAGCGGGGCGGGGATGCCCATCGCGGGCGACTGGGACGGCAACGGCTCCGACACCATAGGGTTCATCAACACCACCAGCAACCCCTTCACCTGGTACCTGCGCAACAGCAACACCACCGGAACGGCCAATGTGACGTTCACCTACGGCAGCGGCAGCGCGTCATCGGTGTACTTCGCCACGGGCGACTGGGACGGCAACGGCTCCGACACCCCCGCGGTCGCGCTGCCTATTACCAACGGACCCTTCCAGTGGCATCTGCGTAACAGCAACACCAGCGGCGTCGCCACCAGCGGCGTGCGCTTCAACCCCGTCACGCCGCTGAAGCTGATGCAGTTCAACCTGTCCGGGGGCATCCTGAACAACGGCACCTACCCGATCATCGGGCGGATCGTCAGGGAGGTGCAGGCGCGCCGACCCGACGTGATCTCCCTCAACGAGATCTGCGACCGCCAGTACGCGCACCTGGTGGACCAGTTGGCGGCGGCCGGATACGCGATGCAGGGATACTTCCAGGAGTCCCGCACGTTCGTTCCCGACTGCATCGTCTTCCCCGACACCCGCAATGAGGCCGGCAACGCCATCCTGGTACGCGCCGACGTGACCCAGCGGAAGGGGTACATGTTCACCACCGGCCACAAACTGGAGGAGCGCGAGCAGCCCGTGGTCACGGAGGAACGCAGTGTCGCCTGTGTCGTGGCCAATTTCCCGCCGGCCAATCAGCCGGTGAAGGCCTGTTCGACGCACCTGGCCGACGGCGACGCGTCCGGAGCGCAGGCCGAGACCCGGGAGCTGACCCGCGTGTTCGGCCCTGAGGCGAACTCCATGCCGTTCATCTTGATGGGCGACCTCAACCTGACCCCGGACGATGCCGCGGTCGGCACGCTCTACTACCCGGACGGGAGCGGAAACTTCTGGGAGACCGACACCTACTGGAGCAGTTGCGTCGGCGAGGACGGGATGTGCGAACCCGTCCGGGGCGGCCGGGCCACGCGGGTCGGCGGCACCCGCAAGATTGACTACACCTTCGTCAGTCGTGACCACTTCAGCGTGCCGATCGCCGGCGTCGACATCATCGACGCCGGTAACTGTGACACCCATCCCTGCTCCGACCATCTGATCATTCACAGTTCCGTCAACCTGTACCTCCCGAGAAAGGCGCCCTGACCGACAGCCGGGCCGTCCCACCGGTAACCGGATCGTGAGGCCGGGCGTCACCCCCATGGCGCCCGGCCTCCGCAGGTCCCGCTGACGTCGTTCACCCAGCCGTGTTCGGCTCCGCGGGTCGTCCCGGTTGTACGAGGAGACATACGGCGACTTCTCGCACGATCGCGTTCACCCCACGATGCGCGTCCATCTCGACAACGAGCGCCTGGAGCGTCAGGCGCCGATCAACCGGCCTGGCCGGACACCCGTGTCCAAGTGGACGGACACCTGCTACGACTGTTTCGCGCCCACGGTCGGCTGCTACGTACTGCCCGCCGGCGCCCTGCGGTCGCGCACCGGCGCCGCCGGTGGTCGCCGTGGCCGACGAGCTCGCACTGTGGCAGGCGGTGGTGGCCGCGGTCGCCACCACCGCCGGACGTGCGCCACGCGACCGCGTCGATCCGGCTCTGGACCTGTGGAATGCCCTGGGCCTCGATAGCCTCTCGCTGCTGGAGCCGATTCGAGACCTCGAAAAGCGGTTCCAGGTGACCATCCCGGATGAGGGCACCGGCCAGGCCCACACGGTCGGCGACCTCATCAGGATCATTCAGCGTCTCGCAGGCTCCGACCCGCCCGCGGGCCCGACCAGATAGGCACACGATGACGGAACGACTTATCGAACCCCGCGGGCGCGGGTTCCTGCTGTTCGACTCCCACCCCGCCGGATGCGAGAAGATCGTCGGAGACATGTGGGACCGTGTCACCCCCGCGATCCCCGACAAGAAGGCCGAGCGCCGTCCGGTCGCCCTGATCATCGGCTCCAGCGCCGGCTACGGGATGGCGGCCACGATCGCGGGAATCCGTCGTTACGGCCTCGACGGCGTCGGCTTGTGCTTCGAGCGCCCGCCCACCGAGCGTCGCACGGCCACCGCGGGCTGGTACCGCACCATCGCGACCGCCGAACTCGCGGCCAAGGCCGGCCGCGACTGGTCGTTCGTCAACGGCGACGCCTTCGCCGACACCACCAAGGAGCAGGTACTCGACCTGCTCGCCGAACGGTTCGGCGGCATCGACTACCTGATCTACAGCGTCGCCGCACCTCGGCGCACCGACCCCGGCACCGGGCGGACACACCAGTCGGTGATCCAGTCACTCGGGGCGGGGTACGGCACCAAGACCCTGGACGTCAGCGGAGACGAACCGGCGCTGAAGGAGATCTGGGTCGAACCGGGTAGTGACACCGAGCGGGCCGACACCATCAAGGTCATGGGCGGCGAGGACTGGGCCCTGTGGGTCGACGCCCTGACCGGCCGTGGCCTGCTGCGCCCGGGGTTCACCACCGTGGCCCTGTCCTACATCGGCTCGCACCTGACCGCGCCGATCTACCGGGACGGGACCATCGGTGCGGCCAAGGCCCACCTGGAGGAGACCGCGCTCACGCTGAACGGCGGCCTGGCCGAGGTCGGCGGGCGGGCCGTGACATCGGTCAACGGCGCCGCCGTCACCCAGGCGTCCACCGCGATCCCCGGTATCGCCCTGTACGTCAGCCTCCTGCGGGGCGTCCTCGGCGAGGCCATGCAGTCCCCGCTTCAGCAGTCCGTCGAGCTGTGGGACCGGCTCACCGGTGCCCAGGCGCTCGACCTCGACGACCAGGGGCGCATCCGCCTGGACCGGTGGGAGTTGCACCCGCTCATCCAGGAGCAGGTGACCGAGCGGTGGGAGGCCGTCGCCCCCGACAGCATCGGCGACCTGGCCGATGTCGACTGGTTCACCTCCGAGGTGCGCCGTCTGTACGGCTTCGACGTGCCCGGTGTGAACTACGGCGCGCCGAGCGAGCCTGACCTGCTCTGGCCCACCCCCACCGAGTAGCGACCGGCCGAAGGAGACGTGACGACCGCAGGCGACCGCATCCGGCAGTGCGAGGAGTACATCCACCGGCCGCGCGGTCGCCGTACGACGGACGGTGGCCCCCTGCGCGCCGGGATCCGGAGCGCGTGAGTTGACCTCAATCATGCTTGAGGTTGCAGGCTGGGCGACGGCGTACACGAGTGGAGGGGAACCCTGTGAAGGCAGCTGCTTTTTTCGAGTTCGGCGGTCCCGAGGTATTGCGGGTGACGGAGCTTCCCACGCCGGAGGCGGGCGAGGGGCAGGTACGGGTGCGGGTCAGGGCCGCGGGCGTGCAGCCGTTCGACCTGGCCATCAGGGAGGGGTGGAATCCGCCGGGAGTGGACGGGGAGCTGCCCCGGGTGCCCGGCAACGAGTTCTCCGGGGTCGTCGACCAGGTGGGAGCGGGGGTGGAGGGGGTCTCGGCCGGGGCCGAGGTGCTGGGCTTCACCCTGCTCAACGCCTATGCCGAGTACGTGGTCGTGCCCGCGGGGAACATCACGCCCAAGCCTGTGAACATGTCCTGGGCGGTGGCGGGCGGTTTCACCGCCGGGACCCAGACGGCCCACATGGCGCTGCGGCAGCTCGGGGTGGGGGAGGGGGACACGCTCCTGGTGCACGCCGCCGCGGGCGCGGTCGGCACCGCCGCGGTTCAGCTCGGCAGGCTCTGGGGGGCCACGGTGATCGGCACCGCGCGCGCGGAGAACCACGACTACCTGCGCGAACTCGGCGCGATCCCGGTCGCGTACGGCGAGGGCCTGCTGGAGCGGATCCGCGACCTGGCGCCCGGCGGGGTGGACATGGTGCTGGACGGCGCGGGCGGTGAGGCGTTCGACGTCTCCCTGGAACTGGTGAAGGGGGAGCGCCTCCTCACCCTCGTCGAGCACGGCAGGGCCGCCGAGCTGGGGGCGCAGCGGACCAGGGGGGAGCGGCTGGCGTCCCGCCTCGCCGAACTCGCCGCCCTGTACGCCGAGGGCAGGTTCGTCTTCCCGGTGCGCGGTACCTACCCGCTGGAGCGGGCCGCGGACGCGCACCGCGAGCTTGGGACCAGGCACGGCAGGGGCAAGGTCGTGCTGGTCATGGACTGAGGCCGGGGCTTCCGGGGGAGCGGGGGCGCCTCCGGGAGCCGGACCGGGCACGGCAGGGGCGAGGTCGTGCCGGACCGAGGCTCAGGCCTCCGGGGGAGCAGCGGCGCGATCGGGCGGGGGCGCGCCGGTCGCGGACCGGGGCTCACCCGGGGCGGGCTCGTCCTCCCGGTGCGCGGGACCCACCGCAGGGGGCTTGGGATCGTGCTGGTCAGGGATCTGTATCCTCGTTCGACTGGCATTATGGGACGGACTTTTAGTAAGGTTTCTTGTTAATAACGTGCTATCCGTCGGCTCGTTGGACATGTCCTGCCTCCATTCCCCAACCCAGGAGGAGTCCACGTGCATCTACGACACAAGGTGGCCACCGGTGCCGCCGCGGCGCTCAGCGTAGGGTCCCTGCTCGCGCTGCTGCCGTCCACCGCGGCGGTCGCCCACGGTTCCATGTCGAACCCGCCCAGCCGGGCCTACGTCTGCAAGACGGAGGGCCCGGAGACCCCCAAGTCCGACGCGTGCAAGGCGGCCATCGCGGCCGGAGGCACCCAGGCCTTCTACGACTGGCACGAGGTGTCCCGGCTCGAAGCCGGCGGCAACCATCGCCAGATCATTCCCGACGGCCAGCTCTGCGGCGCCGGGCGCGACAAGTACCGGGGGCTCAACCTCACCAGGGCCGACTGGCCCGCCACCCAGGTCTCCCCGGGGCCGCTGACGGTCACCTACCACGCGACCGCGCCGCATGCGAACAGCAACTTCGAGTTCTACATCACCAAGCAGAGCTGGGACCCGACCCAGCCGCTGCGCTGGTCGGATCTGGAGCACATCAGGACCTTCACCAACCAGAACCCCAGCACGTTCACCAACTGGACGATCAACCTCCCGCAGCGGAGCGGCCGCCAGCTCATCTTCTCGATCTGGCAGCGCATCGTGGGCAGCACCGAGGCCTTCTACACCTGCTCGGACGTGAACTTCGGCGGGGGAGGCAATCCCAGCCCCACGCCGACCCCGACGGTGACCCCCACGCAGACCCCGACCCCGACTCCGACCGTCACCCCGACGAGCCAGCCGGGCGGTACCTGGCAGGCGGGCACCGCCTACGCGGCGGGCGCCACGGTGACCTACGGGGGCGTGACCTACCGGTGCCTGCAGGCGCACACCGCGCTGGCGGGCTGGGAGCCGCCGAACGTGCCGGCTCTCTGGCAGCGCGTCTGACCCGTTGACGTCCGGCCGGGACGAGCCGTCCCGGCCGGGCGTCCTCCCCCGAGGTCCCGCACCGGTCCGCCGGCCCGGCGGCGAGGGCGCCGCGCGTACGGGCCCGGTCCTGGCCGCTACCGAACAGCACACCGAGCACCACGCCGAACCACGCGGCACCGTGCCGCGCTTCCTCCCCCGGGGCCAGAGTCCGGGGTCTCCAGCCTGGAGGTATTCGATGAGACGTGCGGTCCCGGTGGTCGTACTGGGCGTCCTGCTGCTCGCGGGCTGCGGTGCCCACAGCATCCAGGAGCTTCGGGGCGGCACATCCGGTCACGCGGGGCACGGCGCCGCCGCCCAGAGTGCCGACCAGAGTTCTGATCATGACGCGCACGATGGGCACGGCGCGGGTCAGGGGGTGCCCAGCCCGTCGCCCGCCCCGCCGACGGGTACCGCCGAGGGGGTCGCCTTCAACGCCCCCGACGTGATGTTCCTGCAGATGATGGTGCCGCACAACGCGCAGGTGGTGCGGCTGGTGCGGCTGGCACGGGAGCGGCAGGTCCGCCCCGAGGTCTCCGAGCTCGCCGAGGCGATCGGGGTGACCCAGGAGCGCGAGTCCAGCACCATGTCCGGCCTGCTGGCCGCCTGGGGGCAGCCCGCGACGGCGCCGGACGACGAGCACGCCGCGCACGGCGGGATGCCCGGGGTGAGCGATGAGGAGGTGGCGGCGCTCGTCGCGGCGCCCCCGGCCGAGTTCGAGAGAAGGTTCCTCGACATGCTCATCGCCCAGCAGGACGACGCCTCCCAGATGGCCAAGGTGGAGGTCGCGACCGGGCTGCACGCCAAGGTCACCGAGATGGCGAAACGCGTCGATGTCTCGCGTACAGCGCAGATCGCCCAGATGTTGGCTTTGCGTGACAAGTAAGGATTTGTCCCTTTCCCCGTTTCTGTGAGATATTTCCTACCAGCTGTAAGGGGAATTAGGGGAGAATCATGCGCAAGATATTTGGGATCGTGGCCGGACTGATCCTGGCCGGGACCCTGGCCGGATGCGGGGGGGCGTCCACCGACACGGCCCAACCTGCCGACGGCACGCCGAAGGCCGATGCCCCGCTCAAGGTCGGGGTCAACCCCGTACCCCACGGCGAGGTGCTCAAGTACGTCAAGGACAACCTCGCCGCCGGCGCCGGGCTGAACCTGGAGATCGTCGAGTTCACCGACTACGTTCAGCCCAACACCCAGCTCGACGAGGGCAACCTGGACGCGAACTACTTCCAGCACATCCCGTATCTGGAGGAGTTCTCCAAGGGCAAGAACATCCAGCTCAGCTGGGTCGCCCCGGTCCACATCGAGCCGCTCGGCCTGTACTCCAAGAAGATCAAGAACGTCTCCGAGCTCGCCGAGGGCGCCCAGGTGGCCGTGCCCAACGACGCGAGCAACCTCGGCCGTTCGCTCAAGCTGCTGGCCGACAACGGCCTGATCACCCTCAAGGAGGGGGTCGGCGTCAAGGCCACCGAGCGCGACGTCGCCGACAACCCCAAGAAGCTGGAGTTCAAGCCCCTTGAGGCCGCCCAGCTGCCCCGCTCCCTGGAGGACGTGGACGCCGCGATCGTCAACGGCAACTACGCCCTGGAGGCCGGGCTGCAGCCCGCGACCGACTCCCTGCTCCTGGAGAAGGGCGAGGGCAACCCGTACGCCAACGGCCTGGTCACCGTCCCGGCCAAGGTGGACGACCCCCGGATCAAGAAGCTCGCCGAGATCCTGGCCGGCGCCGAGGTCAAGAAGTTCATCGAGGACAAGTACAAGGGCGCGGTCCTGCCCGCCGGGTGACCGATTCTTCGCCGATAACTCACGGGCCCGACGACTTTCCGAAGTCGTCGGGCCCGTGACGTCCATCGGGATGCCGTGGTCGGCAGCTGTCTCCGCCGGGTGACGTTTGGGAGCCGTGTGGGGGATAGGGGGGATGCGTTGGCTCGAAGGAGGAGATCCCATGACCATCGCAGGCGGCATCATTCTCATCATGCTCGGCGCCATTCTCACCTGGGCGGTCGAATTCGACATCGCCGGGTTCGACATCAACGTCGTCGGTGTCATCCTGATGATCGGCGGTCTCGCATGGCTCCTGTTCGCCGTGTACCGGCTCAGCATCGCCCGCCGGGCGGTGGCGGACTCGACGGCCACCACCGTGGTCGAGGACCCGGTCGCGCACCGTCGCGTCTACGAGGAGCGGCACTACAACGACCCCCCGGTCGTGTGAGTGTCGGGTGAGTCAGGTACCGGTCCGGAAGGGCAGGCGTGCCTTCCGGCCAATCGAACGGAGGGCGAGACGTTGAGCAGGGTCGTATCCCGCAGTGTGAGCGCCGCGAGTGGAATGCTCGGTGGCGCGATCGCCGGAGCCGTCTTCAAGCAGGTCTGGAAGTTCGCGTCGGGCAAGGACGACGCGCCCCAGGCGACATCGGATGAGTACGGCTGGCGAGAGGTTCTCGTGGCGGCTGCCATCCAGGGAGCGATCTTCGGTGTGGTCAAGGCCGCGATCGACCGTTCCACGGCACGCAGCATCCACAGAGCCACCGGCAAGTGATCACCTGCCGGCCCTCCGGGGCCCGGCACCCGATCCCCGGCCGAAGGTCCCCGGTCCCGTCGACGGGACCGGGGACCTTTCTGGCTTTCCGTCCTGATTCCGGGACCGGAGAGCCGTCAGGCGACGCCCGGGTACGAGCGGGCGCCGTCCTTCCGCCATGCCGGGACGCGGGAGGAGATCACCTCCGCGTACACGGCGGCGGTCCGGTAGGCGATCTTGTTCCAGTCGTAGTCGGCGCGTGCCCGGACGGCGGCGGCGGTGCCGTACGCCGCCGGCAGGCCCGGCGTGGCGAGCAGCCGGCGCAGCGCGTCCCCCAGCGTGCGCGGCTCGCGAGGCGGGACCAGCAGGCCGGTGACCCCGGGGACGACGGTGTCCAGGTGCCCGCCCACCGCGGACACCACCACCGGCACCCCGCAGGCCATGGCCTCCACCGGCACGATGCCGAACGGCTCGTACCAGGGCATGCTGACCACGGCGTCCGCCGAGCGCATCAGGACCGGGACGTGCTCGCGGGCCACCTTGCCGAGAAACCTGACGCGGTCCGCCACGCCGTGCCTGACGGCCACCCGCGAGAGCCTGCCCACCTCGGGGTCGTCCGGGTGCCCGCCGGCGACGAGCAGCCTGGCGCCGGGGACGTGGGCGAGGGCCTGGACCGTGGTGTCCACGCCCTTGCGGGGTACGGGACGGCCGATGGCGAGCAGGACGGGGCCCGGACCGAGATCGGCGCGCGGGCCCACCGGGGTGAAGGAGCGCACGTCGACACCGCAGGGCACGACGCTCGTACGGCGGTACGGCACGCCCATCCGGCGCAGTTCCGCCACCTCGTCGGCGCAGGTCGCGACGACCGCGTCCGCCTGGTGGGCGATCATCGCCTCGATCCCGAGGCGCTCACGCGGGCTGGTGTCCGCCGCGCCCTGGTGGCGGAGCTTGACCGTACCGAGGGCGTGGAAGGTGTGCGCGATGGGGACGTCGACCTCCCTGGCGGCGACCAGGGCCGCCAGGCCGCTCATCCAGAAGTGGCTGTGCACCATGTCGGGCGGTGCGGCGTTCCAGCGCCTGGCCAGCCACAGGCCGAAGTCCGGCATCCAGGGGAGCAGGTCGTCCTTGGACAGGATCATGGCCGGGCCGGCCGGGACGTGGACCACCGTGACCCCGGGGGCCAGGGCGACCCTCTCCCGCTGGAAGGCGCACTCCCTGCGGGTGTAGACCGTCACCTCGTGCCCGCGCGCGGCGAGCGCGATGGAGAGGGCGGCGACGTGGACGTTCTGGCCTCCGGCGTCGGCTCCGCCGACGGTCGCGAGGGGGCTGGCATGCTCTGAAACCATGGCGATCTTCATGGGCACGTCTCCGCCGAGTTATGCGGGGCAGGCGTGCCCGCGTCCTGGGCACAGCGGCCTCCTCTGCCCTCAGCGGGGGTTTTAAACGTGTTTGACCTTGAGTTCCACGGGAAGGCGAGCTTTTTTGGACGGAAAGGAGTTCGACGATGGAGGCTCCGCAGTACGTCGCCGCGCGTGTGCAGCGCGCGCTCGCCGAGGACGAGAGAACCACGGAACTCGGTGTCCGGGTGGATGTCCGAGGTGATCAGCTCTACCTGCGCGGCCAGATCACCAGCGCCGACCGCCGCGAGCTGATCGCCAAGGTGGCCGGGGAGGCGGCTCCCGGGCTGGTCGTCCACAACGAGATCGATGTCGTGAGCGTGGTGGAGCCGGTGAGGGAGGAACAGCTGTGAGCGCGCTGCGGATCGCGGCGGTCGGAGACGTGCACCTGGACGAGAGTCTCAGGGGGGATTACCGCAGGCGGCTCGACGGCATCGAGGATCGAGCCGACGTGCTGCTGCTCGCCGGCGACCTGACCCGGCACGGCACCATGGAGGAGGGGGAGATGGTGGCGGACGAGTTCCGCGACCTGCCGATCCCGGCGGTGGCGGTGCTCGGCAACCACGACTACCACTCCGACCGGCCCGCTGAGATCGCCGCGCTGTTGCGCGGGGGCGGTATCGAGGTCCTGCACGACGACGCGACGGTGATCGACATCGACGGGATACGGCTCGGCGTGGCCGGTGGCAAGGGTTTCGGCGGAGGGTACGCGGGCAAGTGCGCCAGCGACTTCGGTGAGCCGGAGATCAAGGCGTTCGTCGGCCACACCAAGCGGATCGCCGATCGCTGGCGGGTGGCGCTGAAGGAACTGGAGGCCGACTACCGGGTCGTGCTGTCCCACTACTCGCCGGTCAAGGACACCCTCGACGGGGAACCGCTGGAGATCTATCCCTTCCTCGGCAGCTACCTGCTGGCCGAGGCGGTCGACGCCGAGGGCGCCGACCTGATCATCCACGGGCACGCGCACGCCGGTACGGAGAAGGGCGTCACCCCGGGCGGCATCCGGGTGCGCAACGTGGCGCTGCCGGTGCTAGGCCGGGCGTACGGGGTGTACCTCCTGTAGATGGGCGCCGCCCCTCCCCCGCACCGCCGGGCGCACCGCCGTGGGGGCCGTCGGCGGCGGGGGAGGGGCGGACAAGAAGAAGCGGGCCGGGGAGACCCGGCCCGCGAGGCTTCTTGGGAGTTCGGGGCGACTCGTGTTCCTACGAGCGCGAAGCTCGCGTCGAATGGCCTGCCGGCTCAGAACCGACAGTGGGCTGACACTGGACAGGTGCTTTCGCGAGCGCGGAGCTCGCGTCAGACATTGAAGATGCTCACACCCCCGGGGCCGATGAGGAAACCGAGGACGATGAGGACGATCCCCCAGAGGAGGTCGCGACGGGCCAGGATCACATAGATCCCGGAGATGACGAGGATAACTGCGATGATCCAAAGTAAAGTAGCCATAATCGGCCTCTGCCCTCACAATTCATGACTTAACATCCTCTGTTCGGTATAGATCGATTATTGGCTGAACGAACCACAGCCAGGCGCTGGACAGGGCCACGGTCCCGCCGAACACCGCCGCCGGCCAGGCGTTGATGACCGTCTCCGCGACCAGCGCGACCGAGCTCGTCATCGCGATCGCGAGCCCGGCGGCCCCCGCTATGCCGACTCCGTTGGCGCGGTGCAGCATCTTCTCCTTCAGCCCGGTCCGGAACAGCAGGCGATGCTGCGCGGCTGGGGTGATGAAGCAGACGGACGCGATGGCGGCGCTCAGCAGGGCGATGAAGAACAGCCAGTGCCCCAGGACATCGACTTTGTTAAAGCCCGCGGCGAACGGCAGCGTCAGCAGAAAGGCGAAAAGCACCTGCACGCCGGTGACCGCGACGCGCAGGCCCTGTAAGAGCTCACCGAGCTCGCGGTCGACGCGTTCCTTGCGGGTTTCTCCAGGATGGGGATTTTCTCTTTGCGTATGTTCGACCTGAACCATACGCCCCGTTTACCCGAGTCAAAGTCCGGCATGCCTACCGTGGATGTTATGGGGTACGCGTGAGCCATGGGCAGCCACAGTCATGAGGTCACGGACGCAATCCTGGAAACGCTGAAGCGGGCGAGCAGCGGGCTGAAGGAGGCGGATATCAGGTTCGCGCTCGCCGGAGGCTGTGCGGCGTACGCGCGCGGGGCCGCACCCTCGCTGCACGACGTCGACTTCGTCCTCCCCGTCGAGGACGTGCCGCTCGCGCTCGAAGCGCTGGGCAAGCTGGGCTTCGAGACGGTCAAACCGCCGGAGGACTGGCTGGTCAAGGCGTTCGACGAGGGCAGGCTGGTGGATCTGATCTTCTCGATCTGCGATCACCCGATCACCCCGGAGCTGCTGAAGCGGGCCGAGCCGATGAAGACCTCGGCGGTGATCCTGCCCGTCCTGGAGGCCACCGACCTGGTCATCTCGTGGCTGCTGCCGTTCTCCGAGCACACCTGCGACTACGGCTCGCTGCTGCCCCAGGTCCGCGCCCTGCGCGAGCAGGTCGACTGGAACCGTGTCGCCGCCGTCGTGCAGGACTCCCCGTACGCCTCCACCTTCCTCACCCTTCTCGGGCGCCTCGATGTCATCCCCGACTCCCTCGACTCCTCGGGCGACCCGGCCTGGCCCTGAGGTGCCGTCGGGGCGGCACCGGAAACGAGCGGGGCCCCGCCGGGTGGCGGGGCCCCGCTCGTCGTTCGGCGTGCCGGATCAGACGATGCCCGGTCCGCCCCCGAACGGGAAGCGTCCGTAGTACTCGCCGACGCGGTCCCGGTAGGCGGGCTCCTTGAAGTTGGCCTCGTCGAACTCGGGCGCGCCCTTGATCTCGTGCTTGGTGCGCGCGACGTAGACCTTCTTCTCCTGCGGGTCGATCTGGGTCACGGTGCTCGCGGGCAGGAGGACCTTCTTGCCGAAGATCCACGGGCCCGTGTCGATGACGAGGTAGCTCTCGCCGACCTCGTACGTCGCCTCGTCGACGGAGCCGATCTTCCCGTCGGTGGCCTCCACGTGGTACCCGGCGACATCGAGCGTCCTGTCCTGGCCGTACACGTCGGCGCGGTAGTTCCAGAGCTCGGGCTGCATGGTTGAACATCTCCCTTGAGTTGGGTTCTCCGGGCTCCGGTCAAGTACCCGAGCGAGGGGCCCTAAACGGGGGCCGTCCAAGTCAGCCGGTACGGAACACCGCCCTGCCCTCCTCGAACCGCAGGTCGCCATGTGATTCCGCGCTCCCGCCCCGTCCGGCGAAATCGCAGCCGGCCCATGTTCGTTGATGCTCATATGTCGGCGTATGTACGGACTACAGCGCCGAGTCCGGTACCCTTGTGGAGGTCGGGCGCCGCTAGCTCAGTTGGTTAGAGCAGCTGACTCTTAATCAGCGGGTCCGGGGTTCGAGTCCCTGGCGGCGCACATCGCATGTGATCGGCGCGTTTCCCTTCCATCGGGAGACGCGCCGGTCGCGTTTACGCCCTGATGCGCGGTCTGTGTTCGCTCCAGCGCCATCCGCCCGGCAGAACGACCCCTCGACGGCCCGGACGCCCGTGGCACACCCGGCGAGACCGGAGAAGATGCCGCGGGAGGTGCTTCTCCGAGGCCGGGATGCCGTAGACCGGCAGGTCAGAGGCCGCAAGGTTAACATGGTGAGGGCTTCGGAAACATTTCGGAAACATATTGACCCCACTGTGTGGTACAGCCAACATGATGGCCATGGTGAACCGGTTTCCTGAAGCTCGACGTACGACGATCAACGATGTCGCGTCGCTCGCCGGAGTTTCCAAGGCGACCGTGTCGAAGTTCCTGAGCGCGACCGACTACTACATGTCGCAGGAGACCCGAGCCAAGATCGAGCGCGCCATCGAGGAGCTCAACTACCACCCGAACGCGCTGGCCCAGGGGCTTTCGAGCAGACGTTCCTACGCGATCGGCGTCGTCGTGGCGAGCATCACCAATCCCTTCTACCCGGAACTGGTGGCCGGTGTGGAAGAGGTCATCGACCCGGCCGGTTACACCCTGCTGCTGGGGGCGATCGCGGAGAGCAAGGCGAAGGAGGCCGCGGTCGTCCGCACGATGATCCAGCGACGGGTCGACGGAGCGATCATCGCCTCGGCCACCATGCGGGACGGCGGGGTGCAGCAACTGGTCAAGGCCGGGATCAACGTGGTGGTCGCCAGCCGGGAGCTCGCCAAGCCGGTGGCCGACACCGTTGTGATCGACAACCGGATGGGTGGGCGGCTGGCCGCCGAGCACCTCCGGCAACACGGCTTTGAGCAGGCTGTCTACCTGACCGGGCCGCTCGACGTCCTGGCCTTCCGGCACCGGCTCGAAGGGTTCCGCAGCGTCTACGGCGAAGCCGATGGACCGCTGCACACCGCGCGCAGCAGCGAGCTCTCGGACGCCACCGAGGCGGCGGCGAGCCTGCTCGCCGGGCTGCGCCGGCCGGCGGCGGTCTTCGCCGCCAGCGACACCCTGGCCGTCGGGCTGATGACGGCGGCGCACTCACTCGGAGTGAGAGTCCCCGAGGACATCGCACTGATCGGATTCGACAACGTCTGGGTCGGCCAGGTGCCGGGTGTCTCGCTCACCACCGTGGACAGCAAGGCGCGGCAGGTCGGCGCGGTGGCGGCGGGCATC
This sequence comes from Streptosporangium sp. NPDC001681, assembly GCF_040298085.1. Classification (NCBI taxonomy): domain Bacteria; kingdom Bacillati; phylum Actinomycetota; class Actinomycetes; order Streptosporangiales; family Streptosporangiaceae; genus Streptosporangium; species Streptosporangium sp. NPDC001681. The sequence continues at coordinate 36,468 of NZ_JBEOZN010000052.1, forward strand.
CTCGCCGAGCGCATCGGCAGGCACCCGAGCGGCAGTCCCGGTGGGCGTACCCCGCCGGAGCGGCGCGTCCTGGCGCCGGAACTCGTCGTCCGCGGATCCTGCGGATGCCGGCGGACGGCGACAACGTGAGAGTCCAGCACGGTCCCCGATCAGCACGGGCTTTTGGGAAACCGGTTTCTATCCATCCATCCCCCTCAGAAGGAAAGCAGCAATGAGGAAGACAGCAGCTATCGCGTTGGCGTCGGTCCTGGCGCTCGGTGTCTCGGCATGCAGCTCGGCGACGTCCGCCGAGGAGTCCGGTGCCGGAGGGTCGTACACCTACACCAGCGACCAGGCAGGCGTGAAGTCGCTCGACGGCGTCGCCCTGGCCTCGACCATCGGTGAGCTCAAGCCCGCCAAGAAGTATCGGGTCGCGGTGATCCTCAAGGCCCTCACGAACCAGTACTGGCAGGGCATCCAGAAGGGCGCGAAGGCCGCCGCCGACAAGTACGGGGTCGAGGTGACCATTCAGGCCGCGAGCAGCGAGAAGGCCCAGACCGAGCAGCTCACGATCGCCCAGACGCTCGTCGGGCAGAAGTTCGACGCCTACGTGGTGGCTCCCGAGAGCACCTCCAACCTGAACCCGGCGCTCAACCAGATGCGCTCGCAGCAGGCGCCCGTCGTCAACGTCGACGACGCCCGTGTCCCCGCGACCGTCTTCATCGGCCCGAACCACGAGGAGAACGGCATCCAGGCGGCGGACGAGCTGGCGAAGCTGTTCCCCGACGGCGGCGAGGTCGCGCAGGTCGAGGGGCAGTCGGGCTCCAGCGCCGCGATCCTGCGGATCAAGGGTTTCAAGGAGGGCATCGCCAAGCACCCGAACCTCAAGCTGGTCGCCAGCGTCCCCGGCAACTGGGACGCGAACGCCTCCTATGCCGCGGCACAGCAGATCATCCGGCAGAACCCGAACCTCAAGGGCATCTACGCCAACAACGACACGATGGCGATCGGCGTCGCCAAGGCCGTCCAGGAGTCGGGCAAGAAGGTCGCGGTGATCGGCACGGACGGTGTTCCGGAGGCGATCTCCGGCGTCCGGAACGAATCGATGGCCGCGACCGTCAGCCCGCTGCCCTACTACGAGGGCTTCTGGGCGGTCGAGTCGGCCATCGGCCTGCTGGAGGGCAAGGAGATCGCCCCCTGGGTCGTCGCGCCCGCCCAGCTGATCACCAAGGAGAACGTGGACCAGTTCTACGACACCGAGGGTCAGGTCATCACGGACCTCTACAAGTGACCGTCGGGTGAGCCCCTCCCTTCGAACCACGTACCGATCGAGATGATGAGATGACGACCGACCGGCCCATGCTGGAGATCAAGAAACTCAGCAAATCCTTCCCCGGCGTCAGGGCCCTGCACGAGGTCGACCTGACCGCCTACCCCGGTGAGATCCACGCCCTGCTGGGCGAGAACGGCGCAGGAAAGTCGACGTTGCTGAAGACGCTGTTCGGCGTCCAGCAGCCCGACAGCGGCGAGGTCTGGTTCGAGGGGGAGCGGCGCTCGTTCTCCCAGCCCAGTGACGCCCTGCACGCCGGACTCGCCATGGTTCACCAGGAACTGAGCCTGGTGCCGCAGTTCACGGCGGTCCAGAACGTCGTGCTGGGACGGGAGAAGGCCCGCGCCGGGTTCATCGACTGGCGTGAGGCCCGCGAACGGGCGGAGAAGTCCCTCGGACGGCTCGGTTTCGACGCCCGGATGGACATCCCCGTGCGGCGGCTCAGCGTCGCCCAGCAGCAACTCGTCGAGATCGCCCGGGCGCTGGCCGTCGGCGCGCGCCTGATCATCCTGGACGAGCCGACCGCCTCGCTGACCACGCAGGAGAGCGAGCAGCTCTTCGCCCTGCTCGAACGGCTCCGCGCCGAGGGCCGCGGCATCATCTACGTCTCGCATCGGCTCGCCGAGGTCATGGCACTGTCGGACCGGGTCACCGTGCTGCGCGACGGCACGCTTGTCGGCACCCGCACCCGGGCGGAGATCAAGGACGAGACCGACCTGGTCAAGCTGATGGTCGGCCGGAACGTCGACGCGATCAGCAGGATGGAACGTTCCGAAGGCCCCGGCGAGGAGATCCTGCGGATCGAGGGCCTGTCCAGCGCCGAGGGCGTCGCCGACTGCTCGCTGTCGGTCCGGCGCGGTGAGATCGTCGGCCTGGCGGGAATGGTCGGTGCGGGACGGACCGAGCTGGTCCGCGCGCTGATCGGCGCGGACCGGGTGACGGGCGGCGCGGTGTGGATCAGAGGGGAACGCGTCCACATCGGCTCCCCTGCGGACGCCGTCAAGGCGGGTATCGCGTTCCTGCCCGAGGACCGCAAGCACCAGGGCCTCGTGCTCCACATGAGCGCGGCGTCCAACGCGACACTGATCAAGCCGCCGCGCCGGCGCGGCCTGCTGGACCGGCGCGCGCAGCGCGAGCAGACCCACGCGCTGCTGGCGCAGCTCAACGCCGACATCGACCCCGGGTATCCGGTCGGCAAGCTGAGCGGTGGCACCCAGCAGAAGGTGGTCCTCGCCCGCTGGCTGAAGACCGCCAGCGACATCTTCATCTTCGACGAGCCCACCCGCGGCGTCGACGTGGGTGCCAAGGGGGAGATCCACGCACTCATGCGAGAGCTCGCCGAGGAGGGCAAGGCCATCGTGATGGTCTCGTCGGACCTTCCCGAAGTACTCGGGATGAGCGACCGGGTGGCGGTGATGCGCCGCGGACGCATCGTCGCCGAACTCAGCCGGTCGCAGATCTCGGAAGAAGCCATCGTCCACCACGCCGCGGCGAGCTGACGGTCCAAGGAGAACCATGAGCAACCACACCACCCTCGAGCGGAAATCGGCGACCGAGACGCCGCTGTCCGCCGTGCGGGGACGCCTCGACGTCGCCGCGACCGCACGTCAGGCCGGGCTGGTCGGCGTCATCCTCGTCCTCGTCCTCGGTTTCGGGCTCGCCAGGCCGCTGTTCCTCGACGGCGGCAACCTGATGAACATCCTGCTGCAGGCATCGGTGGTCGGCGTCCTGGCGCTGGGGCAGACATTCGTCCTGATCACCGGCGGCATCGACCTGTCCATCGGCTCGACCGTCGCGATGTGCGCGGTGGTCAGCGGGTTGCTGTCGCACTCGCTGCCGGTGCCGCTCGCCATCATCGGCGGCATCGCGGTCGGCGCCCTGGCCGGTCTGGTCAACGGGCTCCTCATCACGATGACGAACATCACGCCGTTCATCGTGACGCTCGGCAGCATGAGCATCTACGCCGGGATCGCCCTGATCATCGCGGGCGGCCAGGCCGTGTACGACATCCCGACCGGCTTCCAGGACGCCCTGGCCGGCCGGATCGCCGGGGTCCCGATCCCGGTGCTGCTGTTCGTCCTGCTCACGATCGTCGCGGCCGTATGCCTGAAGCGGACCGTGTTCGGCGAACACCTGACCGCCGTCGGCGGGAACGCCGAGGTCGCGCGGCTGGCCGGCATCAACGTCAAGCGCTACACCGCGGCGGCCTACGTCCTCTCCGGCGCGGCGGCCGGGCTGGCCGGGACCATCCTGGTCGCCCGTCTCGGCGCGGCCGACCCGACGCTCGGCGCGGACCTGCTGCTGACGGCCATCGCCGCCACCGTCATGGGCGGTACGAAGCTCGCCGGCGGCGAGGGCAGCATGTACGGCGCGGCGTTCGGCGCGATCATCATCGCGACGCTGACCGCCGGTCTGACCACGTTGAACGTCCAGGCGTTCTACCAGCAGGTCGCCGTCGGCTCCGCGATCATCATCGCCCTGCTGATCGACCAGGTAGCCCGGGGACGGCGCTGATGCCGGTACTTCTCGACGTCGACGAGCGGGGTCTGGCGACCCTGACCCTGGACCGCTACGCCAAGCGCAACTCGCTCGATGAGGCCATGCTCGAATCGTTCGGCGAGGCACTCGGCGCGATCGAGGCCGACCCGCGGATCCGGGTGGTGGTACTGCGCGGGAGCAACGGCTTCTTCTGCGCGGGCGCCGACATCGCCGACTGGGCGGACCCGGGCCCGGTCACCGCCGATCGGCTGTCACGCCTCGGCACGGCCACCTTCGCGCGGCTCGCCGCGCTGAGCGTGCCCACCGTCGCGCTGATCGAGCGCAGCGCGCTCGGCGGCGGCCTGGAGCTGGCGCTCGCCTGCGACCTGCGCGTCACCACCGAGGACGCCGGCCTCGGCTACCCCGAGACGAGGCTGGGGAACCTGACGGCGTGGGGCGGCATCGCCCGGCTGGTGGACACGGTCGGGCCGGCCCAGGCGCGCCGGCTGTTCCTCACCGCGACAACGATCTCCGGGGCCGAGGCGGCGCGTATCGGCCTCGTCACGCACGCCGTACCGGCCGACCGGCTCGAAGAGACCGTCGAGGAACTCGTCACGGCCGTCATCGCCTGCGAACCGCTCGCGCTGCGGGTCGTCAAGGACATTCTGGCCGGATACGAGACCCGGGTGACGGCCGAGCCGACTCTCGCCGCGTTCTTCAGCTTCTCGGACGCCTCGCGCCGGCGGAAAGAGGCGTTCGTCAAGCGCAGGCCCACGACAACGAAGTGAGAGCATCGTGAACACCACTGGATTCCCCCTCGACGTCGCCGGACGCGACCTCGGTGACCTGTTGGACCGTGCCAAAGTGCCCGCCGGGGACGGCCCGCCGCTCCTCGGCTCGCTGGTCGGCGGCAGCGCCGTCGCCCCGCAGGGCGAGGGCACGGTCCGGATCAGCCCGGCCACCGGACAGCCCCTGTTCCGGGCGGGCGACGAGTCGACCTCCGTGGTCGAGGCCGCGGTCGCCCGCGCCCGGAGCAGTTTCGACACCGGGCGGTGGGGACGGGCCTCCGGCCGCGACCGCGCCCGTGTCCTGGCCCGGACGGCGCAGCTGATCGAGGCCCGCGCGGACGACCTGGCCGAACTGGTCGTGCTGGAGACGGGCAAACCGATCCGCGAGGCCCGCGGCGAGGTCGCCGCGGCCGTCAACGCGTTCGAGTACTTCTCCGGGCTGGCCAGGGACGTCAACGGACGGACGGTCCGTGACATCGACGCGTCGGTGTTCGCGTTCACCGTGCGGGAGCCCGCCGGGGTCGCGGGACTGATCGTCCCGTGGAACTTCCCGCTCGGCATCCTCGGGCAGAAGCTGCCGCCCGCACTGGCCGCCGGCTGCACCGTCGTGGTCAAGCCGAGCCCGCTGACCCCGCTCACCGCACTCGCCGTCGTCTCGCTGCTGTACGAGGCCGGCCTGGAGCCCGACGCGGTCTCGGTGGTCCTCGGTGAGGGCCCCGCGGGCGCGGCGCTCGTCGCCCACCGCGAGGTGGACGTCGTCAGCTTCACCGGCTCGACCGCGACCGGCCGGCACATCGCCGCGCACGCGGGCTCGCAGCGGCTCAAGCGCGTCGCCCTGGAAGCGGGCGGCAAGACCCCGGTCCTGGTGACGGCGAACGCCGACCTGGACGAGGTCGTCGCGGGGCTGACGTTCGCCGCGTTCTTCAACCAGGGACAGGTGTGCGTCGCCGGGTCGCGGATCCTCGCCGACGCGTCCGTCGCGGACGAGCTGGGCGAGCGTCTCGCCGCGCGGGCGGCGGGTCTCGTCCTCGGCGACCCGTGGTCGGAGGCCACCCAGATGGGCCCGCTGATCTCCCAGCAGCACTTCGACGGGGTGAGCGCGGCGATCGAGACGTCCAGGCGGGAAGGTGCGCGGGTGCTGGCCGGCGGGGACCCCTCCGCGCCGGAGGCCACCGGAGCGCGCCCGTTCCTCGCGCCGACGGTGCTGGCGACCGACGACGACGGCTCGACCGCGGCCCGCGAGGAACTGTTCGGGCCGGTCACCGTCGTGCAGTCCTTCACCTCGCTCGACGAGGCGGTCACGCGCGCCAACGCCTCGGCGTACGGCCTGGCCGCCTCGGTGTGGAGCAATGATCTGCGCGAGGCGCTGGACCTGACGCTCCGGCTGCGCACCGGCACCGTGTGGATCAACGGCTCCACCGACGCCTTCCCCGAGCTCCCGCTCGGCGGTCGCCGGGACAGCGGCTACCAGGCCGAGTTCGGCCGCGAGGGCATGGACTTCTTCACCGAGAACAAGACCGTCCAGGTCGGCCGTACGCGCAGAAAGGACTGGTACACCGCGTGAACGCGCAGGCAACCACGACCACCGCCTACCCGTCGCTGCGCGGCAGGACCGTGCTGGTGACCGGGGCGCTCGGCGGTCTCGGCACCGCGATCGTGGACGCGTTCGCGGCGTCCGGGGCGCGGGTCGCCGTTCACCATCTCGGCCAGGCCGGCGAGGCCGCCGAGCGGGTGCGCCGGCTCACGGAGGCGGGGACGGCCGCGATGGCGGTCGAGGCCGACATCACCGACTGGGACGCCGTCGAGGGGATGGTCGCCCGGGTGAGCTCCGAGCTGGGGCCGATCGACGTCCTGGTGAACAACGCCGGGTACATGGCTCCCGGACGGCTCGCCGAGATCTCCCTCGAAGAGTGGCGGAAGACGTTGACCGTCGACCTCGACGGCGTCTTCCTGTGCAGCCGTCACGTGCTCGGATCGATGCTCGAACGGGGGGCGGGCGTCATCGTCAACGTCTCGTCGCAGCTGGCCTTCAAGGGCGCCCGCGACTACGTCAGCTACTGCGCCGCCAAGGCCGGCGTCGCCGGGCTCACCCGGGCGCTGGCCCGCGAGGTCGGGCCGGCGGTCCGCGTCAACGCGATCGCCCCGGGGCCGGTGGACACTCCGTTCATCACCCCCTGGGCGACCGAGGAGTGGAAGCGGGAACGCACCGGTGACCTCGTCATCGGCAGGCTCGCGACGCCCGAGGAGATCGCGCCCACCGTGGCGTTCCTCGCCTCCGACGACGCCGCGCTCTACCACGGCCAGGTGCTGCACCTCAACGGCGGAGGGGTGATGGCCTGATGTCGTCGTTGGACAGGAGCCGCCGCGGGCGGCCGGAATTCCGCACCGCGGCGGAGGCGGTCGCGATGATCGATGCCGGGGCCACCGTCGCGATCGGCGGCTCCGGCGGAGGACTGCTCGAACCGGACACGCTGCTCCGGGCATTGGGAAACCGGTTTCGTGAGACCGGCTTTCCGGCCGGCCTCACGCTCGTGCACACCACGGGCATCGGGGACCGCGAAGGCGGCGGCATGGACCATCTCGCGCTGCCCGGCCTCGCCCGCCGGATCATCGCCGGCAACTGGGGCATGGCCCCGAAGATGAGCGCGATGGCCGCGGCAGGGGAGTTCGAGGCGTACAACTTCCCGCAGGGCGTCATGAGCCAGCTCTTCCGCGACATCGCGGCGGGCCGTCCCGGGGTGCTCACGCACGTCGGCATCGGCACGTTCTGCGACCCGCGCCTGGAGGGTGGCAGGCTCAACGACCGCACCACCGAGGAACTCGTCGAGGTGGTGAGCCTGCGCGGGCAGGAGTGGCTGCTCTACCCGTCGCTGCCGATCGACGTCTGCTTCATCCGCGGCACCACCGCGGACGAGGACGGAAACATCACCTCCGAGCAGGAGGCCGCCCGGCTGGAGATGCTCGCCATCGCCCAGGCCACGCGGAACAGCGGCGGCCTCGTCATCGCCCAGGTGAAGTACGTCGCCGAAGGGGGCTCGCTCGATCCGCGCGACGTTGTCGTGCCGGGCATGTGCGTCGACGTCGTCGTCGTCAACCCCGAGCAGCGGCAGGTGGTGACGCACGAGTACAACCCCGCGTTCGCCGGGGCCACCAAGGCCGCGCTCTCGTCGCTGCCGCCGTTCCCGCTCGACCAGCGCAAGGTCGTCGCGCGGCGGGCGCTGCGCGAGATCGCCGACGGGGACGTCGTCAACCTCGGCGTCGGGATCGCCGACGGGGTCGCGGCCGTCGCCGCCGAGGAGGGCTGGGTCGAGGACTTCACACTCACGATCGAGCAGGGGCTCGTCGGCGGTGTGCCGGCCCGGGGGGTCATCTTCGGCGTCGCCACGAACCCGGTCGCGATCCTGGACCAGCCCGCGCAGTTCGACTTCTACGACGGCGGCGGCCTGGACATCTGCTTCCTGGGCTTCGCCCAGATCGACCGGGCGGGCAACGTCAACGTGTCCAAGTTCGGCGGCAGGATCGTTGGCACCGGCGGGTTCGTCAACATCTCGCAGAACGCCTCGACCGTGGTCTTCTGCGGCACGTTCAACGCGGGCGGGCTCCAGGCCGTGCCCGCCGACGGAAGCCTGGACATCCGCGTCGAGGGCAGGCACCGGAAGTTCGTCGACACGGTCGACCAGGTGACGTTCAGCGCGGCCGAGGCGCGCCGACGCGGCCAGCGGGTCCTGTACGTCACCGAACGGGCGGTCTTCGAGCTCGGCCCGGACGGGCTGGTGCTCATCGAGGTCGCGCCCGGCGTCGACCCCCAGACCCAGGTCCTCGACCCGCTCGGCAACGGGGTGAAGGTCGCGGACCCTCTCACCGTGATGGACAAGGAGATCTTCGTGGACCGGCCTCTCGGGAGCGCCTGGCGGACGACGGGGAGGGCGGGTTCGTGATGAGCGATGTCAGGATCGTGCTGCCGGCACCGGACGGCGGGAAGCGCACCCACGTCCTGGCCGACCGGTCCCCGGTACACGACTTCACCGGCGGCCCGCCGACCTCCCGCACGGTGTACGCCGCCGCGCACGTCGTGGCCGACCCGCTGCACGACCCGTCGGGGCTGGACTGGGAGTCCACGCTGGCGTTCCGCCGGCACCTGTGGTCCCTGGGCCTGGGCGTCGCCGACGCCATGGACACCGCGCAGCGCGGTGGTGGCCTGGACTGGGCGGACGCCCGCGAGCTGATCGCCCGGTCGGGGGCCGAGGCGCGCGCCGTCGGCGGGGCGCTGGTCTGCGGAGCGATGACCGACCAGCTCGCCCCGACGGGCCGCTGGAGTCTCGGCGACATCGCCGAGGCGTACCTGGAGCAGGCCGGCTGGATCAGCCGGTCCGGCGGCACCCCGGTGATCATGGCGAGCCGTCACCTCGCCGCCGTCGCGCGGGGGGCCGACGACTATCACGAGGTGTACGGCAAGGTCCTCGACCAGGTCGACGGACCGGTCATGCTGCACTGGCTGGGCGAGGCGTTCGACCCCGCCATGGCCGGGTACTGGGGTGATGCCGACCTCGACCGGGCCACCGAGACGGTCCTGGCGATCCTCACCGAGCACCCCGGACGCGTCCGGGGGATCAAGATCTCCCTGCTCGACGCGGGACGCGAGGTCGATCTGCGGCGGCGGTTGCCCGAAGGCGTCGCCATGTTCACCGGGGATGACTTCAACTACGCCGAACTGATCCGGGGCGACGAGCACGGTCACAGCGAGGCGCTCCTCGGCGTGTTCGACGCGATCGCCGCGCCCGCGCGGGCCGCGCTCGCCCGGCTCGACGCCGGCGACCTCGACGGGTACGCCGCGCTGCTCGAACCGACGGTTCCCCTGGCCCGGCACCTGTTCGCGAGCCCGACCTCGGCCTACAAGACGGGCGTGGTCTTCCTGGCCTGGCTGAACGGCCACCAGGATCACTTCCACCTCGTCGGCGGCGCGCAGGCCCTCCGCTCGGTACCCCATCTGGTGAGGCTGTTCGTCCTCGCCGACCGGGCGGGCGCGTTCGCCGACCCCGCGTCGGCGGCGCGGCGGATGCGCTCGTTCCTCGCGGTCGCCGGGTTCGAGGCGTAGTCATGGACCCGCGACGACCCGGCCTCGACCAGGCGGGAACCCGGACGAGGACGCAGCGGGGAAGGGCCGAAAGGTGCCTGCCATGACCGGGCCCGCACGGGTGCTGCTCGCACCCGACTCGTTCAAGGGCACGATGGACGCCGCCACCGTGGCCGACGCGCTCGCGGCGGGGGTCGCGGATGCCGGCGGCAGGGCGCTGCCCTGCCCGCTGGCCGACGGCGGCGAGGGCACCCGCGACGTGCTGCGCCGCGCCCTGGGCGGCGAGCTCGTCCGAGCCGCGGCACGCGGTCCCCTCGGTGACCGGATCGAGGGCGAGTTCCTGCTGACGAACGGGGGACGCACCGCCGTCGTCGAGACGGCGACGGCGAGCGGGCTCACCCTGCTCGCCCCTGAGCGGCTCGACGCATGGTCGGCGACCAGCGCCGGAACCGGTGACCTGATCGTCGCCGCCGTGGCGGCGGGCGCGCGCCGCGTCCTGCTCGGGGTCGGAGGCAGCGCCTGCACGGACGGGGGCGCCGGTGCTTGCGCGGCCATCGAGGCCGGAGGCGGCCTGGACGGGGTCGAGCTCGTCGTCCTGTGCGATGTCGCGACCCCGTTCGAGGACTCCGCCCGGGTGTTCGGGCCCCAGAAGGGCGCCGATCCCGACCTCGTCGCGCGGCTCACCGACCGCCTGCACGAGAGGGCGGCGGCGCTGCCCCGCGACCCGCGCGGGCGCGCCCGCACCGGGGCGGCGGGCGGGCTGTCCGGCGCGTTGTGGGCGGCCTACGACGCACGGCTCGTCTCCGGCATCGAGACCGTTCTGGACCTGGTCGGTTTCGACGCGCTCCTGGCCGGGGCCGACGCGGTCGTCACCGGTGAGGGGCGTCTCGACGCGCAGACCGCCGACGGCAAGGTGATCTCCGGTGTCACCCGGCGGGCCGCGGGCGTCGGCGTCCCGGTCTGGGCGGTCGTCGGCCAGTCCCGGCTCGACGCCGCGGACACGGCGGCCCTCGGGCTGGCCGGGGTGGCCGAGGCCACCGACCAGGGCCGGCTCCGCGCCGCCGCGGCGTCGATCACAGCCTCGCTCGGCGCGACTGAGCATCCCAATCCCTGAGAGGACAGGCATCATGCCACGCACCACCTACACCTACGTCATCGTCGGAGCCGGAGCCGCCGGCTGCGTCCTGGCGAACCGGCTGAGCGCCGACCCGGAGGCGCGCGTGCTCCTGCTCGAAGCGGGCGGGAGCGACCGGTCGCCCCTCATCACCATTCCCGCGGGCTTCTCCAAGCTGATGGGCACGAAGGTCAACTGGATCTTCGACACCGTCCCGCAGAAGAACCTCAACGACCGGCGGATGTTCCTGCCGCAGGGCCGGGTCCTGGGCGGCAGCACCTCGATCAACGCGATGCTCTACGTCCGCGGCAACCGCGAGGACTACGACACCTGGCGCGACCTCGGCAACAAGGGCTGGGGATACGACGACGTCCTGCCGTACTTCACCGCGCACGAGGACAACGAGCGGCTCGCGGACGCCTACCACGGCACCGGCGGCGAGCTGCACGTGAGCGACCAGGTACAGCACAACCCGATGTCGGCGGCGTTCCTGCGGGCGGCGCAGGAGGTCGGCATCCCGTACACGGCCGACCCGAACGGGGCCACCCAGGACGGGGTCTTCTACCACCAGGTCACCCAGCGCAAGGCGCGCCGGGAGAGCGCGTCGTCGGCGTTCCTGCGGTCCGTGCGGCACCGCCCGAACCTGACGGTGCTCACCGGCGCGCGGGCCGACCGGTTGATCGTCAAGAACGGCCGGGCAGTCGGGCTGACCTACCTGCGCGGCGGGCGCCAGGAGACGGTCTTCGCCGACGCCGAGGTCATCGTGAGCGCCGGGGCGATCAACTCGCCGCGCCTGCTGCTGAGGTCGGGCATCGGCCCCGCCGACGAGTTGCGCGCACTCGGCATCGACGTCGTCCAGGACCTTCCCGGGGTGGGCAGGAACCTGCACGACCAGCTTGAGGTCTACATCACGCGCGAGTGCGCGAAGCCCATCAGCTACAGCGGCGAGGACAGGTGGGACCGGGCGCTGCGGCACGCGGTGCAGTACGGCCTGTACCGGACGGGGCCCGCGACCGCGACGATCACCGAGGTCGGCGCGTTCATCCGCAGCTCCGAGCAGGTGACCTCGCCGGACATCCAGCTCCACTTCCTGCCCGCCTACGTGGTGTGGAAGGACAACTCGCGCACGGCCGCGCACGTCCCCGGCCACGGCGTGACGCTGCTGGCCTGTAATGTCCGGCCCCGCAGCCGCGGCTCGGTGCGTCTGGTCTCCAAGGACCTGGACGCTCCTCCGGCAGTCGACCCGAACTACCTGGACGACCCGCGCGACTGGGATATCGCGGTCGAGGGCTTCCACCGGATGCGCGAGGTCTTCGACGCGCCCGCGTTCAAGGGCCTGCTCAAGGACGAGAGGCTGCCCGGCGCGTCGGTCCGGAGCGACGCGGACATCCGCGCGTTCATCCGCAAGTGGGCCAAGACCGACTACCACCCGGTCGGGAGCTGCAAGATGGGCGTGGACGAGCTGGCCGTCGTCGACCCCGAGCTGCGCGTGCACGGTATGTCCGGACTGCGCGTGATCGACTCCTCGATCATGCCGAACATCATCAGCGGCAACACCCAGGCCCCGTCGATGATGATCGGCGAGAAGGGTGCCGCGCTGATCCTGACCTCGCCGTCGTCGCGCAGGTGACGAGGGGTCATCGACCGTGCCGGGCGATGCTCAGCCGGTGGAGCCGCTCGACCAGGTCGGTGGGGCGGTCGAAGTCCACCAGGGGGAGCCAGGTGAGGGCGTCGAGCTCGTCCGGGGCCAGCGCGCCGCGGACTCCGCCGACCAGCGCGGCGACGGTGTCGGTGTCGCCGCCGAGGAGGACGGAGTGGCGCAGCGCCGAGTCCAGATCCGTTGCCGTGCGCAGGACGTGGACCACGGCGGCGGTCGTCTCCAGCGCGTCGAGGCCGACGCCTCCGGCGGGCGGGGTCCAGGTGCCGGCGAGGGCGGCGCGGACGGCGGTGGGCTCCCCGTAGCGGCCGGCGACCCAGCCGGCCTCGGCCTCGGCGGCGGCCAGGACCGCGTCGATTCCCGCGCCCTCGATCGCCCACGCGGCCATCGCGGCGACGAGGCAGGCGGCGGCGATGGCCTCCGGGGCGCGGTGGGTGCCGATCGCCAGTGCCTCCACCAGGTGACGGCGCAGGTCCTCCTCGGCGGCGGGAGTGGTCCAGCCGACGGGGAGCATGCGCATCGCCGCGCCGTTGGTGGGGCGCTCGCCGGGGATCGGCTCGGGCAGCGTGCCGGTCTCACCGAAGTGGGCCAGGGCGCGGCGGGTGGTCGGGCCGATGCCGCGGATCTCGTCCGCCGCGGCGGCGAGCCGGGTCAGGAAGGCCTCGGCGGTCGGGTTCCCCTCGGTGTCGGCCAGCAACTCGCAGACCAGGAGCATCTGGGCGGTGTCATCGGAGGTCGCGCCGCGCGGCCAGCCCTGCCGGGTGGCCGGGATCTCGTCGATGCGGTCGGCGTCGATCACCGTCGGATCCGAGCCCTCCCAGGGGACGCCCAGCGCGTCGCCCGCGGCGAACGCCGTCATAGCCCGCCCGATGCGCTCGGCCGAGGGCGGCCGACGCTCTCCCGGGTCATGGGCGACCGAGCCGGGCTCGGTGCCCCCGGACGCCGGATCGCGCCGGGCGCGGTCGGTGAACTCGCTTGGTTGCGGCACCGTTACATGGTAGGTCGTGCGGGCCTCGTGGGCATGTGGCGGTCCGGCGGCCGGTGGGGGCGAATCGCTGTGCCCCGGGAACGGGGGCGGAGAAGAACGCGGCCGGCCGGAGGAACGGATCGCCGCCGAACCCCCGGTTTCGGGGAAAGGCCCAGGTCCGGGCCGTCACGGCCAGGACCTGAGCCCGCGATCCTCCGGGGGGATCAGCCGACGTTGGCGCAGATCGCGTAGACGCTGATGCCGACGTCGTTGTAACCGGGCTGGCGGCCGAGGCCGATCCAGCCGCCGCCGTCATCGGTGGGGAAGGAACCCACCAGGACGGCCTGGTTGCCCTGTGCCTCGGCGCCGCCGCCGACGGCCTTCTTCCCGGCGGGGCAGCGGACCACGCGGCGCTGGAAGTTGGGGACGTTGGCGTTCGGGAGCTTGACGATCTGGTAGCCCGTGAAGTCGGCCGCGGCCTTCGTACCGGCGGCGGCCGGTACGAAGGCGGTTATCGCGGTCAGGCTCGCGATGCCGACGGCGACGCTCAGGGTGGCGGTCATGAGCTTCCTGCTTCGCATGATCTCTCCTGGGACGGGGAGTGCCTGGATGGTCACGCAAAGTAAATGCGCCATCACGCTGAGTGTCCAGCCCTGGTTTTGTCACCGTCCCGTCAGTTGCGGCCGTCCCGCCGATGGGCAGGCGTGCGCGCCGGACGGTGCGCGCGGGTGGAGGTGCCGGGGCTGGCGGGGTGGGTCGCGCGGGAGGTGGAAGTGGGTGCGGCCGGGGGCTGACCGGCGCTGGATGTCGATCAGTTCTGAGAGCGCTCTCAGATCAGGGTAGATCTATTCCTTGATTGTTGGCCAGGGGGTCGATGTGCCGCCTGTGGGTGCCTGGTGAGGGTGTCGTGCGATGGAACGCCCTGTTTTCTGGGTCTATGCCGCCCCGCCTGCATATCTGCTCTTTACTTATTCGTTACCAACGCGAAACGTTGACTGCTGTGACTCGGGCCGTTACTTTGCGGTGAGAGAGCGCTCTCTCATGCCGGTCCGCTTCGGAGCCCGACTCCTCTCCCCGGAGGCACCCCCCAATGGATCCCTCGATCCGGACCACGGGTCCGGACAACGCGCACCCCCGAGAAGGACGACTCGCCCACCGCATCCGGACCCGCCGCAGGCGCCTCGCCGCCGGCGTGGTCGTCGCGATGGTGGCCGGGCTGCTCGGCCTCGGCGCCGTCCACTCCGCCGAGGCCGCCACGGTCGGCGCCGGTAGCTACGCCGACACCCTCCCGGCCGGCCGCTCGCTGCCGACCGGCTGCGGCTCCCTCTCCACCAACCCCCGCCAGTGGGTGACGGCCAACGCCCCCGCCGGAGCCGTGCCCACCAACGACTGGTGGTCGTCGATCCTGTTCAAGAAGACCGACTGCGCGTACGGTGAGCCGTTGCACGCCCACCCGATCTCCTACGACACCTTCGGCAACGGCCTCGGCTTCTCCTACAACACCACCCCGCAGATCAGTGGCACCGCCACCGGGGTGGGGGAGTACCACTACCCGTACGTCGAGAACATCAGGGTCGGTGTCGCGGGCCTGAGCTCGCCGGACGTCAAGGTCGACGGCTGGAGCGACTGGACCGTCACCCCGTACTGGAGCGGTGGCGGCCGGACCATGAAGGCCACCATCGGCCACGGCCTGCCGTTCGCCTACTTCCAGATCACCGGCGGTGACGCGCAGATCACCGCGGCCGGCACCCCCTCGGTCTGGTCCAACAGCGGCGCCACCATCGGCTTCACCGCGGGCGGCCGCGACTACGTCGCCTACGCCCCGACCGGCGCGACCTGGTCGGTGAGCGGCACGACGATCAGCTCGTCCCTGGCGGGCAAGGGCTTCTTCTCGGTGGCGGCGCTGCCCGCCGGCGGCGACCGCGTGGCCCTGGCGAACACCTACGGCCAGTACGCGCACGCGCACGTCACCGGCACCCAGGTCTCGTACTCCTACACGCCGTCCAACAGCACGCTCACCACGACGTACGCCTTCACCACCACGGCCAGGCAGGGCAGCGCGACCGGCACGGTCATCGCGCTCTACCCACACCAGTGGAACTATCTGACCGGCTCGACGCCGCTGGCGCAGACCTACGTCTCGGCGCGCGGCCAGATGAAGATCGTCACCGGTACGCAGTTCAGGACGTCGATGAAGTACACCGGCGTGCTGCCCGAGGTCCCCGCGGTGGCCGACAACTCGGGCGCCGATCTCACCACGATCACCAACCATCTCAACGCCGAACTCGGCAACCCGATGGACATCCGCGGCGACGACACCTACTGGACGGGCAAGGGGCTGGGCAGGGCCGCCCGCATCGCGGAGATCGCCGACCAGCTCAACCTGACGTCGGTGCGCACCGCCGCGCTGAACGCCATCCGCAGCCGCCTCAACGACTGGTTCACCGCCTCGCCCGGCAAGACCAGCCGGGTCTTCTACTACAACCCGGCCTGGGGGACCCTGCTCGGCTACCCGGCCTCGTACGGCTCCGACCTGGAGCTCAACGACCACCACTTCCACTACGGCTACTACATCGCCGCCGCCGCGACCCTGGCCAAGTTCGACCCCAACTGGGCGAAGACCAGCCAGTACGGCGGCATGGTGGACCTGCTGATCCGCGACGCCAACAACTACGACCGCAACGACACCCGCTTCCCCTACCTGCGTGACTTCGACATCTACGCGGGCCACGACTGGGCGGCCGGGCACGGATCGTTCGGCTCGGGCAACAACCAGGAGTCCTCGTCGGAGGGCATGAACTTCGCCAACGCCCTCATCCAGTGGGGACAGGCCACCGGCAACACCGCGGTCCGCGACGCGGGCATCTACATCTACACGACCCAGAACGCGGCGATCCAGGAGTACTGGTTCGACGTGCGCGACCAGAACTTCCCCGCCGCCTTCGGCCACAGCACCGTCGGCATGGTCTGGGGCTCCGGCGCCGCCTACGCCACCTGGTTCAGCGCCGAGCCGGAGATGATCCAGGGCATCAACATGCTCCCGGTCACCGGCGGGCACTTCTACCTGGGCGACAACCCCGGCTACGTGACCACCAACTACAACGAGCTGGTACGCAACAACGGCGGCCCGCCCACCGTGTGGCAGGACATCATCTGGGAGTTCCTCGCCCTGGGCAACGGTGACACGGCACTGGCGAACCTCAGGGCCAACAGCGGCTTCACCCCGGAGGAGGGGGAGAGCAGGGCGCACACCTTCCACTGGATCCGCAACCTGGCCGCTCTCGGCAACGTGGACAACTCGGTGACCGCCAACCACCCGCTGGCCAAGGTGTTCAGCAAGAACGGCGCCCGGACCTACGTCGCGTCCAACATCACCGGCAGCGCGATCACGGTGACCTTCTCCAACGGCACGACGCTCAACGTGCCCGCGGGCAAGACCGTCACCTCGGGAGCCCTCACCTGGAGCGGCGGCAACGCCAGCGGAGGCAGCACCGGCCCCGACCCGACTCCCACGCCCACCCCGACCCCCACCCCGACTCCGACCCCGACGGTGGGTCCCTTCACCGCGACGCGCTACCTGCAGTCCGGCGGCGGGCTGCCGGGTACGGCGGGCACCGCGGGCACCGTCACGCTGGCCGCCGCCAACGGCAACCGCGACGGTACCCCGACCAACGCGCAGGTCTTCACGGCGACCGGCCTCACCGGCACCTACAACGGCGGCTCCACCACGTTCGACCTCTTCGTGGACGCGGGCACCACGGTCGCCAACGGCACCCAGGTCCGCGTCTCCTACGACCTGACCGGCAACGGGAGCTGGGACAGGGTGGAGACCTACGCCTACTTCGCCACCGACCCGGTGACGGGCTGGGAGCACTACACGCAGGGCGCGGGACCGCAGTCCGCCTCGGGGGCGCTCGGCAACCTGTCGGGAGGCCAGCTGAAGGTCGAGGTCTGGAGTGCCATCGGCAACGGCACCACCGCCCTCGGCGTCGGCAACCAGTCCCTCGTACGGCTGCCGTTCAGCTGATCCGTGACGGGGCGGCGGGTCTTCCGCCGCCCCGACCTCAGCTGATCTTTGAGGGGAAGGCCGGGAGCGGGAGCTCCCGGCCGTTCTCGTCTCCGGACGGCAGGGGCAGGCCGATCGGGCTCAGCATCGGCGGGATGCCCGCCTTCACGACGGCCTCGGTCAGTGGGTGGAGCAGCCGGGCGAGGGCGGAGGTCCGCTCCTCGCCGAGGGCCCGCCAGGGGCCGGCCGCGGCCTCGTCGGTCAGCCGTTCGATCCGCGCGCGCACCCGGGTGCCCTCGGCCGTGAGGGCGCCGGAGGCGTCGACCCATCCGCGCTCGCGCAGGGCGGCGGCACCGGACTCCCACTCCTCGTCCGGCCAGGGGCGTGCCACGCGCAGCAGGTCCAGGTCCGTCTCACCGGCGGCGACCTTGAGCAGGTGGGCCTGGGTCGGGGAGACGCCGTGGGCGACGAGCGCGGCCACGTGCCCGTCTCCCCGGTGCTCGCGCAGCGTGGTCGCGGCCTGCCAGAGCAGCAGGTGCGGCTCGTCCGGGGCCGGCAGTGCCTGGTTGGCCGCGCTCAGCACCCGGCCCGCGGTGTCGGCGAGCCGGGCGGCCCGCCAGGCGAGGTCGGCCGCCGCGCGCAGGTCGTCCGGGCCGGTCACCTCGTCGGTGAGCAGGTTCCGCAGCGCCGCCCTCGCCCCGTCGAGCCGGGCGCGGAGCACGTCGCCGGGGGTCGCGAACGTCCACGCGTCGGGGAGTGCCCTGGAGACCTTGGCCGGAGGGAAGCCGTGGAAGGCGGCCGTGACGACGTCGGGGCCGACCGGTCCGAGTGGTGCCGCCCTGGTCGCGAAGTACCCCATCCAGAAGCCGCGCATGCCTACCGCGTCGGACGCCGCCCGAGCCTCCGGGGCGAAGTAGGTGACGGCGTGCAGGGGCTCCAGCAGTTGCCACATGACACGCGGAACGTTCGGTTCGTGCTCCGGCACGGTCTCACACCCTGTCTCATGGATCCTGGCGGATCGGCTGTGCATGTTCATACGGTACTCGGCGAAATGACCGCTGATCTCCCTCCGGGAAGATCCGCTCATCTGGTCCGAACACTGACCTGATCAGCGAAGATGGGTCATCTTCCCGGTAAGGTTGGGTCTTCTCAAGGGATGCCGCGCGGGTTATCAAGAACTCGGAGCGAATTGTGATCCCAGACGGTTCACCCTCTGCCGCCGCACTCCCGGTGCCACCGTCACGTCTGGTCGTCCAGCCCCCCGAGCCGATGGAGAACCGCGTGCGTCAGTCACTCAGAGTGGTCATTGGAATCCTTTGTGTCGTCGCCATGCTGGCGGCGGGCGTCACGACCGCGCAGGCGGCCGTCCCCAACAGGTGGGGCTTCGCCGTCGTCGACGTCACCTCCGGCATTCCCAACCCCGGTCACCAGGCCGGTAGCTGGCCGGGCGGCTTCAACGTCACCGTCACCCCGGGCGGAGCCGGGCAGACATTCGTGAGGTTCCCGCAGATCGCGATCGGCGGCGGCGTGGTCCACGTCACCGCGATCTCCCCGAACGCCTACTGGTGCCAGGCGCAGACCTGGGGGCCGTCCGGGGTCGACCTGGTGGTGGCCGTGCAGTGCTACCGGTACGGAGGGGCTCCGGTCTTCACCCCGTACAGCATCGTCTTCGAGCAGAGCACCGGCACCCTGCCCGCGCCGCAGGCGTTCGGCTACGTGCACTACAACGGCGGGGCCGTCGCCACCCAGTTCAACTCGGCCGGAGGCGTGAACACCGTCGCCGGTGGCGGGGGTGTCTGGACGGTCACGCTGCCCGGCCTGGGCTCAACCGGCTTCGCCGGCAACCTTCAGGTCACCGCGGTCGACCCCGGCCAGCCCGCCCGGTGCAAGGTCGGCGGCTGGGCCCCCGCCGTGGGCGCGCAGACGGTCCAGGTGCGCTGTCACAACGCGACCAGCGCGCCGCTCAACACCGGGTGGACCCTGACCTACCAGCGTGAACGTGCCATCACCGGCGCGGCGATCCCGCCGAAGAACTTCGCCTACACCTTCGACAACACCCCGGCCAACCCCGGCCCGTACGCACCGGTGCCTCCGCCGGTGAACTACAACTCCCAGACGGCGGTGAACACCGTCCAGACCTCCGGGACCGGCCAGCGCATGGTGCTCTTCCCCGCGGTCGGGGTCCTGCAGGACCACGTCCAGGCCACCGCGTACGGACCCGGCCCCGAGTTCTGCAACCTGTTGACCCTCTGGGCCACCAGCGGTGGCACCGCGATCGTCCGCAACGTCGTCTGCTACAACGCCGGCACCCGCCTCGACTACCCGTCCCTGGTCACCTACACCTCGGCCTTCTGAGACCTGGGCGCGGTCCCGGCCGGGACCGCGCCTCCGGTCCGTGCCTATCGGGACGCCGGAGGCGGCGGAAAGGCGGCACTCCAGGTCCACCTCGGCTGGGCCGAGAACGAGGACAAGGCCATGGGCATCGCCCACGACCAGTGGCGGAGCAACGTCGCTGATCCCGGTGGCGGCCGCGCCGCCGGGGCCGGCGCGGTGCCCGGCCGCTCCGGCGGCCCGGGAGGAACCCTTACCGAAGAGGTCAGGCGGTTTCCGGTGACCTTAGGGATGGCCAATGAAGTGAATTTTCCTCACTTTTACGACATAGGACGGAAACAATTAGGGCGAAATCAATTCACAGATGCGGTTAGATGTTCTACCTTTGTTGTGGGAGCGCTCCCACACGAAGGAGGCGCAGTGTCTCTCCACCACAACTCATCCGCGGCGTACCTTGACGCGGTCCCCGAGTACGCGGCCGAGTGCCTGCTGTCCGCCGCCCCGTCAAGCGTGCGTGATGCCCGCTCGATGGTTCGCCGGGAGCTCTCCCTGTGGGGTGTGGACGACCTCATAGACGACTGCGTGCTGGTCGTCAGCGAGCTGGTCACCAACGCCGTCAGGCACGGTGGTGCCGCGTGCGCACTGCGCATCCGCGGTGACGGGGGCCTGGTCCACGGCGAGCTCTTCGACCCCGGGGCGGGCGCGCCCCGCGTGTGCGCCCGCGACATGGAGGCCACCGGTGGCAGGGGCCTGCAGATTGTCGACGCCCTCGCCGACGACTGGGGCGTCACGCACTTCCCCTCGGGTGGCAAGACCGTCTGGTTCATCCTCAGCCTCCCCGAACCCGTCCGCCCTCATCCCACCGGCGTCCCGGCCCTGCGGCTCTAGCGGCACCTCGTTCCCCCGCCGATGGGGGGCTCCCGCGCCGGGAACGGGCCGCCCGGCGCCCTGAGGAGCGTGTTCCCGCACTTCAGCAGGTAGGTGCGCAATCTCGGCGGATCGCCCCTTAGGGTGCGGACAGCCGGTCTTCCAGGGAGAGACACGCATCGCCCATGACCACGTACGACCACACCCGTCGCGCCTGTTACACCGGGTACGTCACCCAGGCGATCGTCAACAACCTGGCCCCGTTGCTGTTCATCGTGTTCCAGACCCGCTATCAGCTGCCGCTGGAGATGCTCGGGCGGCTGGTGCTGCTCAACTTCGCCACCCAGCTGGTCACCGACATCGTGGCCGTGAAGTTCGTGGACCGGACCGGTTACCGCATCCCGCTGGTGCTGGCCCATGTCCTGTCGGCGGTGGGGCTGGTGTCGCTGGCGGTGGCCCCGGAGCTGTCACCCTCCCCGTACCTGGGACTGTGTGTCGCGATCGTCGTCTACGCCGTCGGCGGCGGTCTGCTGGAGGTGCTCGTCAGCCCCGTCGTGGACGCGCTGCCCAGCCCGCAGGAGGGCAAGGCCGCGGCGATGAGCCTGCTGCACTCCTTCTACTGCTGGGGACAGGTCGCGGTGGTGGCGGGCAGCACCCTGCTGCTGGCCTGGATCGGCCAGGGCGCCTGGCAGGTCCTGCCCGTCGCCTGGGCACTCGTCCCGCTGGTCAACATGGTGGCCTTCCTGAGGGTGCCGCTGCCCGCGACCGTCCCCGACGAGCACCGCACCGCACTGCGGGAACTCTTCCGCGCCCCCGCCTTCGCCGCGGCCGTCGTGCTGATGCTCTGCGCCGGCGCGGCCGAGCTGACCATGTCGCAGTGGTCCTCCCTCTTCGCGGAGGAGGGGCTGGGGGTCTCGAAGGTCTGGGGTGACCTGGCGGGTCCGTGCCTGTTCGCGGTCCTGATGGGCATCGGACGCATCGTCTACGGCCTGTGGGGCGAGCGGATCCCGCTGGTACCGGCCATGACCTCGTGCGGTGCGCTGGCGGCCGTCTGTTACCTGGTGGCCTGCCTGTCCGCCAACCCGGTGGTCAGCCTCGTCGGCTGCGCGGTGTGCGGCCTGGCCGTCAGCCTGCTGTGGCCGGGGACCTTCAGCCTCGCCGCCGCCCGCTTCCCCCTCGGTGGCGCGGCCATGTTCGGCGTGCTGGCCGTCTTCGGCGACGCCGGCGGCGCGGCCGGTCCCTGGATCGCCGGAGCCGCCGCGGACGCCTCCGCCGCGGCCACCGGGCTTCTGGGCGATCTGTCGGCCGTGCTTCCCGACGACGGCGGTTCGGGTCTGCGCACCGGCATCCTCGTCGCCACCGCCTTCCCGCTCGCCATCGTCGCGGTCACCCTCGCGTACGGCGCCCGGGCCGGGCGTGCGGGCGTCGTGACAGGCGGTGTCGTGACAGGCGGTGCGGACGGTGAGGTGGTCGGTGACCCGCCCAGGGATCCTCGCCTCACGGGTTGACCCGCCGTGTCCACCCGAATCGCCGGGCTCCCACCGGCGGTTCGAGTGCTTCAGGAGGTTCAGAAGGGTATGACGAGCCTTGTCATGCCCGATGGCCGGGCCTGCCGACCACAGAGGAGCATTTGATGGATTCGCACCCGTCCGGCGGGATCGCCGTGGTCGACGGCGTGAGCGGGGGCATCGGTCCGGCCGTGGCCCGCGCGCTCGGCGGGGAGGGCGCATGAGGGCCGGCCACCCCCGCGGTCTCGGGGAGAGATCATGAACGAGATCGGCGCGCGGCTCCGCGACGCGCTCCACGCCGAGCTGCCCGCCGCCTTCCGGCTGCGGCGGGAACTGCACGCCGAGCCGTGCCTGTCCGGCCAGGAGGAGCCGACGCTCAAACGGGTGCTGGACGCGCTGCCCGAGGGCAGCGCGATGGAGCGGGTGGCCGGGACCGGTGCGCTCCTGCGGGTCGGCGGCGACGGCCTGGCCGTCGGGGTGCGCGGAGAGCTGGACGCCCTGCCGATCTCCGAGGAGACGGGGGTGCCCTGGGCCTCGCGGAACGGTGCCATGCACGCCTGCGGCCATGACGTCCACCTCGCCGCCCTGGTCGCGCTGACCAGGGCGATCGACCACGTGAAGGCACCGGCGCCGATGGTCGCGGTGCTGCAGCCTCGCGAGGAGGGTCCCCCCTCCGGCGCCCGTGACATCGTCCAGTCGGGCGCACTCCAGCGGAACCAGGTCGGCGCCATGATCGCGGCACACGTCCAGCCGGTGCTCGAAGCCGGTCAGACGGCCTGCACTCCCGGCGCGGTCAACGCCTCCGCGGACCAGTTCACCGTCATCGTCAGGGGGCAGGGCGGGCACGCGGCCTATCCCCACCTGGCCCGCGACCCGATCCTGGCACTCGCCCAGGTCATCGTGGCCGCCCAGCAACTGGTCAGCCGCGACGCCGACCCGATGACGCCGACGGTGGTCACCTTCGGGGCCGTGGCGGCGGGCACCGCTCCGAACGCGATTCCAGAGCAGGCCGCCGCCCGCGGCACCATCCGGGCGATGTCGGAGTCCTGGCGCCGCCGGTTGCACCAGCGCTTCCATGAGCTCGCCGAGGGGGTCGCCCGCGCCTACGGCTGCGAGGCGGAGGTGCGCATCACCTACGGGGATCCGGTGCTCGTCAACGATGCCCGCCTCGCCGAGGAGACCGGCTGCATCCTCGTCGACACCGCCCACCACATGCCCGCCACGCTGCGCTCCTGCGGTGCCGATGACTTCGCCCACTTCGCGTCGGTCGTGCCGTCGCTGATGCTGTTCGTGGGCACCGACACGGAGGCGGGGCTGCACAGCCCGTACTTCCTGCCCGGAGACGACACGGTGCGGGCGCTCGCCGAGAGCCTGCTCGCCGGCTACCTCGGTGCCGCGCAGGTGATCGGCGCGGGCCAGGGCCACTGATCCGGTCACGGGACCGTTCTCCCGGTCACGGCGGCCTACCTGCCATCTCCGCGAGCCGGGCAGCGCGGGGGCGACACACCGCCGGCCGGAAGCGCCTAGGTCCTGTCCTGCGGATCTTGCCGTGGCGAGGATCGGTCAGGTGGTGTCTCGCAAGGCGGAGGAGGGAGCCGCAGCGTGCTGCGGTGACC
>NZ_JBEOZN010000053.1:0-59687 GCF_040298085.1 Streptosporangium sp. NPDC001681
CTTTCCGGCATGCTCTGCCGTAGTTCCTCGCTCAGGACGAAGACGTGCTCGTGCATCAGTACAGTGCCCAGATCATCCACGGCCACCGTGCCGCGGACGGTAGGCACCTGCGGGGTCAAGGTCATGAGGCCTCCAAGGAGTGGTAGGTGGGTCTGGCCGAGCCGCCGCGGATGGCAAGGCCGCCAGCGTAGGGCAGGGTGCCCGCGGCCGGCGCCTACTTCAGCGCGCTCGACGCCCGCGTGGCAGCGCGCCGCGGCGACCCCGACGCGACCGCTCGGGCCCCGTTCGGGATTCCCCTCGTATCGTTGAGGCATCGTCTATGAGGAGGGCGGGCAATGCGTACCACGACGCTCGGGCCCGAGGGTCCCGTGGTCGGCGTCCTGGGGCTGGGCTGCATGGGCATGAGCTTCAGCTACGACCTGGCGACCCCGCGGGACGAAGCCACGCTGGTCTCGGTGATCCACCAGGCGCTCGATGAGGGCATGACGCTGCTCGACACCGCGGACGTGTACGGGCCGTTCACCAACGAGGAGTTGATCGGTCGGGCGCTGGCGGGCGGTCATCGGGAGCGTGCGGTGCTGGCCACCAAGGTCGGCACCCTCACCCGGGACTCCGAGGGCAACCCCGTTCAGGGCCTGGACGGCCGCCCGGAGCACGTCCGGAGGTCGATCGACGAGAGCCTGAGTCGGCTCGGCACCGATTACGTGGACCTCTATCAGCTGCACCGGGTGGATCCCGAGGTGCCGATCGAGGAGACCTGGGGAGCGCTGGCGGAGACCGTGGCGGCGGGCAAGGCGCGCTACATCGGCCTGTCCGAGGTGACGGTGGAGCAGATCAAGCGGGCGCAGTCGGTGCACCCGGTGACCTCGGTGCAGTCCGAGCTGTCGCTGTGGACCCGGGACTGGATGACCGAGGTACTGCCCTACTGCCAGGGGCAGGACATCGCCTTCCTGCCGTACTCGCCCCTGGGGAAGGGCTTCCTCACCGGGCGGTTCTCCTCGTTCGACGACCTGCCCGAGGAGGATTTCCGGCGGCGGCTACCGCGCTTCCAGCAGGAGGCGCTGCGCGCCAACCTGGCCATCGCGGGCCGGGTGCGTCAGATCGCCGAGCGCATCGGCGCCACCCCGGCCCAGGTGGCGCTCGCCTGGGTGATGGCCCAGGGGCGGTACGTCGTTCCCATCCCGGGGACCAAGACCTCGAAGTACCTCGCGGAGAACGCCGGAGCGGTGGATGTCGAGCTGAGCCCGGCGGATCTGGCCGAGTTCGACGCCCTGCCCGCGCCGCAGGGCGACCGCTACGGAGCGGCGGACCCGGCTCGCCGGCCGTCGTGGAAGGATTGGTCGTCCGCCTCTCGCGGGTGATCTCCACGCGGCCCTTCCCCGAGTCGCGACAAGGCCCCAGATCGATGTCATGGTCTTTCCTTGGCGTCCCATGCCGCCGGAGGCCTGGTCGTTCGTGGCTCGCTCACTGGGCGGTCAGATCGAGGTTCCCCCTGTGTGGGTCTGGCGCGGATCCCGGGAACCGGCGTGGGGACGACTCCGCACCGGGCTCTCCGCCGGTGTCTGACGTCGCTGCAGTTGACAGTGGAGCGTGCGCCGGACCTGGATGCTGTCATTTAGGCCACTATCTAACTAACGCGACCGAACGGCATTCAATCTGACAGTACGGTCCGAACCTCGTTCGGAGGGCAGCCGAACCGGCTCCATATCTCGGACGATGGCTCAGCCGCGTCAGAGGATTCAAGCCTTGGTTCGGCACCCCTGTCGCTGCTCCTTCACATGCGCTGCTTCGGAAGCAGCGGCGGCTCGTCCGCGACGCGCACCGTTGGCGCTGTGCCGTGGACGAGCCGAGCTCGCCCATCCGACGTCGCGTATCAGTGGTAGGCGGCGACGGCGGCGAGGTGAGGGCGAGGCTGGTGGCGGCCACGCAGGCACCAGCGCTGGCAGCGCCCGACCCTGTGACTGACGGCACTCCTGGGCTCCGACGGCACCCCTGAGGTCAAAGCCGGAAAGGGCGGCGCATCGGGGCCACCGACGGGGTTGTATGAGGCTGTGCTCTGGTCCGATAGTCAAGTGAGCGGGACGTGCGACCGAGCGCTCGGGTGGCGGCATGGCGGAGATGGAACTCGGCGGTGGCCGGAGTCGCTCGTGGCGTGAGCGCATCCGGACGCGGATGGCGGCAGCGGGGACCAGCGTGCTGAAACTCTCGCCCAACGGCCTGCTCGCGCTCCTGTGCGCCAGCGCCCTGATCCCGCTGGGAACCGTGGGGCTGACCGGCGTCGCAGCCGCGGGAGTCACTGCCGCGGCGGGCATCGGCACCAACCTGCTCAGCGAAGCCATCAGCCAGGCGATCCAGGCCCTCCGGCGCCGTATCGGAGACGACTCCGGATCCGCCGAGGACCTGGTACGCGAGCTGACCATCCGTATCACCGACCTCAGCGAGCGCCCGGACACCGCGCACGGCCTGCGCGAGGAGATCGCGCTGGTGCTGCGCGAGAGTGACGCGTTGGGCGCGGCCATCGAGGCGGCCGTTCAGAGCGGCGACCAGCGACTGCGGCAGTACCTGGTCGCCTGCTTCACGCGGTTGGGCGAAGACTTCGCTGCGTTCGGCGACCTCCTTACCGAGGTCAACGACGGAGTAGCCGCGATTCAGGCGAGCATCCAGCGGCAGGATGACGAGCACCGCCGCGACCGGGCACAGCTGCACAGTCAGTCGGTGCAGCTGACGCTCATCCGCGAGGAACTCGCCCAGTTCGGCGGCCAGGAGCGACGCGGCATCCAGCGAAGCGGCCGGGCTCTCCTGGCCGCCGACGCGTCCCCGTACCGGGGGTTATGGCCGTTCGAGGAGGAGCACAGCCGGATCTTCTACGGGCGGGAACAGACCACGGCCGAGCTGTTGACCGCGGTGGCCGAGCGTCTGACCAGTCCGGGGCCGCTGGTGGTCACGGGAGCGTCGGGCGTGGGGAAATCGTCGCTGCTGCGCGCGGGCCTGTTGGTCTCCCTGGCCCGGGGGCTGCTGCCGGGTTTGTCCGCCAGTCGCGCGTGGCCACACCTTCTGCTCACGCCCACGCGCAACCCCTTCGAAGAACTGAGCGCTCGCCTGTCCAACTGGAGCGGAGTGGCCAGGGACAGCCTTCAGCGCGCCCTGCAGGATCATCCGGAGAACGCGCATTTCACCGTGCGGCAGGCCTTGCTTGCCGCTCGATCTCCCGGAGACGCTCGCCTAATCTTGGTGATCGACCAGTTCGAAGAGGTCTTCACCCTGGTGGACGAGCGGCGGCGCGAGGCCTTCATCACCTGCCTGGCGCAGGCGGCCAGCGCGCGGGCCGGGGCGCTGGAACAACCACCCGCGCTGGTCGTCCTGAGCGTACGCGGCGACTTCCTGGAGCGATGCGCCGCTCACCCGCCGCTGCTCGAGGCGCTACGCGGCGGGTCGTTCCTGGTCGGCCCCATGAGCAGGACGGAACTGATACGGGCCGTGACCGGGCCGGCCGCCGAAGCCGGTCTCGAGGTGGAGCCGGGGCTGCTCGAAGCCGTCCTGGGCGATCTGGACTCCCAGGGACACTTCAACGCCGGAGTCCTTCCGCTGCTGTCCCAAGCGATGCTGTCGACCTGGGAGAACCGGGAGGAAAACCGCCTCACCATCCGAGGCTACGGCCTCGGCGGCGGCGTGGCCAGAGCCGTACAGACCAGCGCGGAAGACGCCTACGAGGGGCTGCTCGCACCCCATAGGCTCGCCCTCACCCCGCACATCTTCCGACGGATGACGGTCGTCGCTCACGACGGGCGTCCCGCGCTGCGGTCGGCGAACCGCGAGGAATTGTACGCCCTCGGCCAGAAAGACGACGTGGACGCCGTCCTGAACGCCTTCGCCACGCGGCGCCTCATCGTGCTCGGCCACCATGCCGCTGACATAGCCCATGAATGCCTGCTACAGGTGTGGCCACGGCTCCGCGGCTGGCTGGAGGAAGACCTGGCCGACCATGCCGTCTACCGTGACCTGTTCGAAGACGCTCAGGATTGGGAGCGGAGCGGCCGGGACGCCGCCTACCTCTACCGGGGCGAGCGACTGGCCAACCTGCGCCGGCTCATACCCCGCTGGGAAAACAACCCCACGCTTCCCTTGCCGCTGCCGGCCAGCGCGCGGGACTTCCTCACCGCCGCCGGCCGGGCGGAATCCCGCGCCAAGCGGATTCGCCGTGCCCTGCTCATCGCTCTCACCGGCCTACTGATCGTGGCCGTCACCGCGGCGGTCGCCGCCGTGGCCGCTCAGCGGCAAGCGGTCCGCGTGCAGGAGGAGATCGCTGGGCAACGCGATCTCGCCGTGTCCCGGCGGGCAGCGACGCAGAGCGAGTCGCTTGCCGGGCAGCCCGCGCTGTCGGCGCTGCTTGCGACGGCCGCATGGCGAATCAGCCCGACGCCGGAAGCGCGGGCCAGCATGATCGACGCGGTGCTGCGCCCCGGGCGCGCCGTTCTCGACGGCCATACCAGCGAGGTGGGCTCGATCGCCTTCAGCCCCGACGGCCGCCTCATGGCCAGCGGCGGCACTGCGGACCACTCGGTGCGCCTCTGGGATGTGGCCGCACGGCGCCAGGTCGGTGAGCCACTGGCCCACGACGGAGACGTCACGTCCGTGGCGTTCAGCCCCGATGGGCGTACCCTGGCAGGCGCCGGCAGCGGGGCGATCACCTTCTGGGACGTGGCCACTCGCACACCGATCCAGCCCCCGTTCACCCGGGTCGATGGCGGAAGCGCCATCGCCTTCAGCCCCGACGGCCATCTCCTGGCCAGCGCCGCCAGCGGTGAATTGCGGCTCTGGAACGTGGCCACACGCGAATCGACCAGCGTCGCGAAGACACGAAGCCTTGGCGACATTCCCGCGGCGGTGGCATTCAGCCCGACAGGGAAAGTCGTGGCCAGCGTGACAGAGCGCAACACCGTGCGGCTGTGGGACGCCCGGACGCATCGGCAGATCGGACTGGCAATTTTGGAGACCGGCGATCAAATCACGACCGATCCGCATCAGCTGGTTCGCACCGCGGTCACCTTCAGCCCCACTGGCCGCACCTTGGCTATCGTCAGCGGTATCGAAGGCGTCGTCCGGCTCTTCGACACTGCCACCCAGCGCATGATCGGCCGGCTCAGCGGTAACCCCTCTGGCATCACCTCGGTGGCCTTCAGCCCCGATGGCCACACACTGATCAGCGTGGGCGAAGACGTCCGCCTGTGGGACGTGACCTCCCGCAAGCCCATCGGTGCCGCACTCACGGGCCACACGAGCACCGTCACCGCCGTGGCCGCCAGCCAGGACGGCCACACCGTGGCCACGGGCAGCTCCAGTGGTCCGATCAGGCTGTGGGACGTAACCGCCAGCAGACCCTCCGGGGGAGCGCTTCGCGGACGCAACCCCAACGTCATCGCCCTGGCGTTCAGCCCGGACAGTCGGCTGCTGGCCACCGGAGCCGTGGACAACACCGTTCGTCTCTGGGATGTGAACGGCCGCGAGCGGATGGGAACCACGCTCTCGCGCAAGGGCAACCTCACCGCCGGGCTCGCCTTCAGCCCGAACGGGCGGCGGCTGGCCGCAGGCACTCGAACGTCGTGGGATGTGGCGACACGAAAAGCGATCCCCGCACCGCCGAACGCCGGCGAGTCCGCCGATGCGATGGCCTTCCGGCCCGATGGCAGGGTGATCGCGAGCGCCGGAGACGACGAGGGCGGGATACGACTCTGGGATGCGACGGGCAGGTCGCCGGGCCGCGCGCTCAGCGGGCACGATACCCGGGTGACCGCGATGGCCTTCAGCCCGGACGCGACCACCCTGGCCAGCGGCGCCGCGGACGGTTCCCTGCGCTTGTGGGACACGGCTGCCCGCAGGCCACGGGACGTTCCCCTATCGGGACACTCCCAATACGTCGTGTCGCTCGCTTTCACCTCGAAGGGCGACCTCCTGGCCAGTAGCGCCCTGGACGGAACCGTTCGCGTGTGGGACGTGCGGAGCGGCAAGCAGCGGGGCACCCCGCTCACCGGGCAGGACGGATATGTGCACACGGTCGTCTTCAGCCCGGACGGGCGCACCCTGGCCACCGCCAACAGCACGAGCGATGGGACGGTGCAACTGTGGGACGTGGCCACCATGCGGCCGATCGGCAACCCGGTAGCCGGCCCCGGTGACTACGTGCGAGCGGTGGCGTTCAGCCCCGACGGGCGCCTGCTGGCCATCGCCGATACCGAAGCCGTGCGCCTGTGGGAGACGGGACTTCCCGCCGATCCGTACGTAGCGGCCTGCGCGATTTCCGCACGCGACCTCACCCCGGCCGAGTGGGGACAACACCTCGACGAGGTCGCGTTCCGAACGGTGTGCCGCGACTAGTGCCGAGCTTGGCCGGCTCCGCCTCGACGTCCACGTTGATGGCACCGAGGAAGTTGATGTTGTCGCTCTGGCCGGGCGAGATGTGCGACTATGACTGCGACAAGGCGCAGACGTTCCGCAAGTTTCTCCGAGAGCACGATCCTGAGCGAGGTCCAGATGTTCTCCCTGGACCGCGAGAAGGACTTCACCTGCGGAAGCCTCGCGGGGTAGGGCGGCACTCCCCTGCCACCGCGACCATACGGGCTACGGTTTGCGCCGATCACGGACGCAAGCCGTACGTTTCGCCTCCCGATCAGGCGCGCGAGCTAACTCCACATGGGGATGGCGGTCGCTGGCCGGGATCCGGCGGGCTCGTTGCTGTCCGCGAGCCCTTCGGAATAGGCCCGCGACCCGTTGCCGAGCACCACCTCGTCCACGAATCCAACCAGGTGGAACACGCTGCCGAAGGCGGCGAGGTTGAGGCTGTGACCGGCCTCGTGCTCCACGTGGTCGTCGCTGGAGTCCTTGTGGATGAAGGCGAAGTTGCCCATGTTGAAGGCGGTCTTGTACTGGTTGAGGTTGCTGATCCAGCCGCCCTTCATGAAGATCGTGCCGGTCTTCCAGTCCACTCTGACCTTCTCGATGCGCAGCGCGTCCACCTGGCCGAGCGTGAAGACCCAGCCGAGCACGTTGAGCACGAAGAACACCAGGCCGAGGCCCACGATGAGCCAGGACATCGGCATGAGCCAGTTGCCCCAGCCGAGGAAGCCCTGGTAGACGTCGCTGGACGCGATGCTGTCGAACGAACCGAGGAAGATCAGTACGCCGATGGCGATGCCGAGGCCGCCCGCGCCCATGGCGGTGAGCATCGCGGCGTTGAGCCCGGCGTTCAGGCCGATGAGGAAGCCGCGCATGAACTCGCCGAAGTTGTTCGTGCGGTTGGCCGAGGCGAGGGCGTACCCCGCGGTGATCACCCCGATCAGTCCCGCGATGGCGAGGAGCCCCCAGCCGATGCCGGTGGCGAAGGCGGCCGCGATGACGACCACGGCCACCACGGCGACGATGACCCCGACGATCGCGCCGACCACGCTCCAGAAGGACGTTCCCGTGGGGTCGACGTTGTTGAGCGGGTCGTTGCCGACATAGGTGTAGAGGGACAATGAGCGCGGGTCGTCCACGCCGTGTTCGGGGCGGATCAGGTAGAGGCCGTCAGGGGTGACGAAGCGCCCGAGGTCGGGGGCGTAGTAGCGCCGCCGCATGAAGTACAGCCCGGCCTCGTCGTCCCACTCGTGCAGGGCGAACACGGCGTGCGGTGGTGTGCCCGTCACGGCTTTGCGGTTGCCGAACGGCGTGTACCGCAGGCGGGCCAGTTCGGTGCCCGCGCCGTCGGTGTAGAAGCTCGAGCTGCCGAGATGGTCGCTGTGGATCCAGGTCGTGGTGGACCCGCGCAGCAGCGCCACGCGGACCATGCCCAGGACCGCGTAACGGGCGAGGACGCCGTTGCGGATCTCGGCCCAGCGGCCGAGGAAGACGGTGTTCGTGACGACCGCGTTGCCGCTCGACATGTCCACGACCCGCTTGTGGACCCGCAGGCCGGTGTGGTCGTAACCGTAGCTGCTGGTGATCGGCCCGCGTACCGCCTGTGAGAGCTGGCTCTTGGCGTCGTACGACAACTGCCTGCCGGGCAGTCCGGTGAGGTTGCCGTTCGCGTCGTAGGTGAGGGAGGCCGGCGCGCCCCCACCCACCGTCACGGAGGTGGGCCGGCGCGGACGTGTCGCGTCGCCGTACGTCAACACCGTCTGGCGTTCGCCGAACTGGCTGAGGTCTCGTCCGGCGTAGGCGTAGTCCGTCTGCTGCGCGGGGCCGGTCTGCGGGAGCTCGGTGACGCCCACGAGCTGGGCGAGCGGGTCGTAGGCGTACTCCGTGCTGCCCGTGTCGTCGTCGGTCCTGATGAGCTGGGACAACGCGTCGTAGGTGTAGCGGGAGTCCTCGAGCGGGTTTCCGCCGGGGCCGACCGTGTGCTGATGCGCGATCCGGCCGGGACCGGGTGTGTACGTCATCGTGGTCACCACGCCGTTGGTGTAGCGGACGCGGACCGGCATCATGCGCGCGTCGTACTCCACCTCATCGACGATCCCGGGCACGGCCACGACCATGCCGTTGTCGGCGTACGTGTAACGCAGCACGGACCCGTCGGGGTAGGTGACCCCGGTGCACCGTCCGAGGCCGTTGTAGGCGAAGGTCATGCGGTACGGCGCGACATGGCCGTCCACGAGCCAGTCACGGGTGATCACGTCGCCGCGCGCGTTGTAGGCGAAGCGCTGCCCGCCGCCGGGATAGTGCACTTCCCGTAGCCGGCCGAGCCCACCGGTCGGCAGGTCGTCGTAGGTGTAGCTCTCCAGGACGGCGCCGTCGGCGTGGACCTCGGTCATGCGGTCGGAGTCGTCGAAGCTCGCGCGGACGTCCACGCCGCGGGCGTCCACCGCGCGGACGACCCGCTTGCCCGCGTCGTAGTACAGGTTCCTGGGCCCGGCCTCGCGGGAGTTCACGGTCAGGCGGTTCCCGGCCGCGTCGTAGGTGTATTCCGCCGCGACGCCGTACTGGTCGGTCACGGTGAGCAGTTGGCCGGTCACGCCCACCGTGTAGTGGGTGGTCATGACGCCCGCCTCTACGGTGCTGACGCGCCGGTTGGCCGCGTCCACCCGGTCGATCCGGGCAAGGCCCAGGCCGTCGCGGGTCTCCACCTCGAAGGGGCGGTAGGTGACGGTGGACACGCCGCCGCCATAGTCGATCGTCCGCACCGGGCGGCCGTGCGCGTCGTAGAAGAACGTCCGGGCCGGCCCGTTCGCGGGCGCCGGAGCATAGTCCAGCGTGGTCGCGAAGCTCGGCTCGTGCTCGGCGGCGGGATCGGCCCACGGGTTCTGCCGTACGGCGCCGCTGACCACGACGGTGCCGGGCCGCATGCGTACCCGGCGCTGGATCTCTTTGGACAACCCGTCGAAGTACACCGACATCCGCAGTACCGGACTCGCGCCCGGCTCCAGCCGGTAGGAGACGTCGACCGCGTGCGGCACCTCGTCGTCACGGTAGGCGTAGGTCCGGGTCGGTAGCGTGGACGTGTCGCCGGGCAGGACCAGCGTCGTCAGCCGCCCCTGCGCGTCGTAGCGCATGACCGTTTCCAGGCCGTCGGGCCCACGCGTGCGCAGGATCTGCGCGGTCGCGGGGTCGACCTCCCGCTCGGTGACGCCCAAGGGACCGGTCTCGCGTATGCGGAAGAGCCCGGTGGCGTCGTAGCCGAAGCGGGTCTCGACCCCGGCCGGGTTCTTGGACGCCACCTCCCGGCCCGCGGCGTCGTACGCGCATCGGCCGCGCGGGGCGAACACGGACTCGCGGCCGTCCGCGTCGGTGGTGATGACGTAGCCGAGGGCTGCCAGGTCCATCCCGGCGTAGTGGGCGTTCATGCCGGCGCGGGTGCCCACCCACTCCAGCTCGCGGGAGAGCAGCCCGCGTTCCACCGAGCCGAGCGCGAGCCCTTCGAACGCGGGACCGTCGTAGTGCCGCCGCAGCTCGGCGAGGAGCGCGCCCGACGCGTCGCGCTTCACCACGCGGCTCGGTTTGTCGATGAGGTTGCGTACCGGGTCGGTGGCGTACTCGACGGTGGTGCGCACCTGGAGCTCGGGAACCGCCGCGCCGTCGTGCACGCCGGTGGCCCGCCATACCTCCTCGGTCACGTTTCCCGCCGCGTCGTAGGCGTAGGTGCGTTCCTCGGCCCGCTCGTCGGACGTGCGTTCCCGCCATCGCCGGCGATTCCTCTGTACCGAGATCCGTATCCTCTCGCGGCCGTCGGGCAGCACGTCGAGTACGTCGAGCGCGTGCTGGGACTCCTCGACCAGCGTGGGCAGCGGTTCGCCGGCGGTGCCGTCGAGCTGGTAGACCTCGCTGCGGTACTGCAGCCGGTTGAGCGCGGCGTGCCGCCGGGTGTTGCCCGGCTTGCGGTCCTCGCCGATGTGAAAGTGCAGCACGGTTCGCGAGTCGGGACGGCTGGCGTCCCCGGCTTCCCGCTTCTCGACCCGCCCGAACCCCTGGAACTGCCGGGTCACCGGATCGTAGTGGCCGTCGCTGTAGGCGTACCGGCTCTCGGCGGTCCGGCCGGTCACCGTGTCGTGTTCGCGGGTCCCGGCGACCACGGTGACGGGGAAGGGCAGATAGGTCCGCCATGGTCGTCCCGCCCGGCGGTCGCGCAGTGCGTCCTGAACCGAGGAGCGGTACGTGATTTGCGACTCGAGTCCCGCCCCGTTGTCCACGGTGGTCAGCAGGTACGGCGGCGTCTCCAGCACCGTCTCGTAGGCGACGTACGCCTCGCCACCGGAGCGCGGTGAGTTCCACACGAGCGCGGCCGTACCGTTCCCCACGGTGTCGGCCGCCCGGAGCGTGCCGGGGATCGGCGGTGGAACCAGCGGGTCGGCATGCGGTGGTGACCAGCCTTGGCCCGATCTGTTCAGCCAGACGGTGACTCCGTCGGCGTCCACGCGGGCCAGGTCGGCGCATCCGTCGCCGTCCAGGTCCACCAGCAGCAGCGACGAGGGGGCGGACCGGAGCCTGGGTGCGTCCTCCATGACCACGACGGCGCCGAACCGGCCGTGCCCGAGGTTGGGCCAGTATTCGATCCGCCCGGAACGCAGGCGTACCAGGTCGGGCAGCCCGTCGCCGGTCATGTCCGCCAGTCGTACCAGCGGGTCGGCGAGGTCGGCGTCCGGGCCGTCCACGCCGTTCCCGCGCGGGGCGGCCGCCGGCTCGGTCCAGCCCGCCGCGCCCCCGTTGTGGAAGGCGGCGTACGCCCGGCTGCCCTGGTAGATCACGTCGATCCGGCCGTCACCGTCGAGGTCCGCCAGCCGTGACCGGGGATCGTCCAGCGCGGGCAGGGCACGGGCGTCCCGGGGGTAGGCGACGAACCGGGTGAAGCCCTCGGGCCCGCCGTTCTCGTAGTAGCCCTGCAATGTGCGCGGACCGGTCGCGACCAGCATGTCCACGGTGGTGTTGCCGTCCACGTCGAGAAGCGCGACGCCGCTGCCCGCCAGGGCGGAGGCGTGTGGAGTGCGGACCGGGCGCGGCGGGTCCCAGGCTCCGTCGCCGCTGCTGGGCCAGTAGACGTGCCGGCCGCTCGCGGCGCTGAGTACCCCTGGCGCCGGTACGTCGTCCAGCGTGACCAGCGTGGTCTGCGGGTCGGTCAGTGAGGGCGGCGGCGCGCCTCGCGAGGGGACGAACCTGGCGCGTGCCGAGCCCAGGTCGAGTTGCGTGTAGGTGAAGCGCTGCGGCCGCCGTACCACGTCGGGACTCGTCGCCGCAGAGCCGTGCGAGGTCAGCCGCACCGAGGCGAGCAAGGACACGCCGCTGCCCTGGGCCTGCTCGTACTCCAGGTCCCAGGTCTTGACGCGTCGAGTGCCGCCCGCCTCCTCGACGTGCAGCTCGATGGCCACGGCCCGGCGGCGCAACACGCGCAGGAAGCCGGCGCGGCCGTTCCGGTGCGCGTCCGGCCGGCTCTCATGGCGCAGGCGCACCGTGTAGATCGACCACCGGACGGCCGTCAGGTACGGCGTGCCCTCAGAGACCTCCCACTCATAGCGGATCTCGTTGCCGGAGGTGTCGCGTGTGCGCTCCAGCAGCCAGCACACCACCCGGTCGGGGTGGCCGGGCTCGGCGATCCTCGCCCCGGCCGTCAGCCCCAATTCCGAACGCAGCCCCGTACGCTCTTCCACGATCCAGCCGTCGTCCTGACGGCGGTAGCGGACGTAGGCGCTCTCCACCAGCGCGCGATGCTCGCCCGGCGCGACCTCGGCCAGCTCGGCGCCACTGTCGTGGAACCGCTCCGCACCCGGGCCGCCCGGCACCCCCAGGTCCAGCCGCCGCTCGATCCTGCGCAGCGGCATCGACCAGCCCAGGCCGAACGGCGAGACCCCGCTGCCGTGGGCGTAGCGCAAGCGCAGGTCGGGCTTGAGCCCCGCAACCCCTTCCGGCAGGGGAAGCGCCACTGTGTAGCCGCCCTGCCCCGTGTTGAGGTCGACCGTGAAGGCCTCACCGAGCCCGGGGGCGTTGCCGGTGCCCGCCGGTGGAGAGACGGCCGCGGTCTCCGCGCCATTGGCCATCGCGGCGCCCCTATCGGTAGTCGAAGTCGTACTCCTGGAACACCTGCACGTCGGTCAGCGCGGCCAGGTCCACCCGGCCATCGGGACCGACGCGCCCGGGATTGTCGTCGGCGGTGACCCGGAGCCCCCAGACGTCGATCATCGGACCGCCGATCAGCGACCCGAGCGGATCGCCGGGATCGGATCCCGCCACGATGCCATCGGCGTCCGTGGTGACCACCAGCTCGGCACCGGTACTGCCTGGAGTGATCCGCATCACCAGCCCGGCTGCCAGCGCCGGCGGGCCGGTCAGCCGGAGCGTGACGATCCGCCGTACCAGGGCCTGCTGGAAGCGAGGGAAGTCGCCGGCGGTGAACGCGAGCTCGGCTTCCCCGGCGTTGCGCAGATAGAACAGCTCGTCAGGAGCGACCAGCCGCAGCGACGTAGAGCGCGCCGCCGACCCTGAGGTGGGCAGCGATCCTCGTAGGGCGGCCTCGATGTCAGTGTCGTGGAAGGCGTCGAAGCACAGGACCAGGTGCACGTCCAGGATGTCGTCGAGGTCGAAGTCGTTCGCGCCCTGCGGGAGGTCGAGCTGCCACATGGTCGCGACGCCGTTGTTCTCGAACAGCCGCAGCTCGTTCGGATCGGCACGGAAGACCAGGGCGTCCTGGCGGATGTCGTAGCGCGACAATGGCATCACGTCCGACGGGTAGACCTGGGTCCGGATCGCCCCCGACCGGTCGCGGAACTGGGAGACGCCGATGTTGCGCAGCGTGCCGTGGACTTCGCCGACGCCGGTCACGCCGACCAGGGCGAGCTCGACGTTGTGCAGCTTCTGCAGGTACAGCCCCGGGTAGAAGCGGTCGATCTGCTCCATCGTGGTCTCGAAGAGCGCCTGCCCCGTGCTCCGCAGCGCGTCAAACGCCATCGGGTACAGGTCGGCGAGCGACAATGTCACCTTGACCGGGGCCTTCTTGGTGCGGGTCGTGGTGAGGAAGTCGAGGGTGAAGTAGTCGATGTCCCGCAGCAGCGTGTCCGCGCCGAGCAACCCGTTGGTGGCCGCCGAACCGTAGTCGAAGCGGATCTTGCGCAGGTCACGGCCCGTCTCGCCGTCGTAGGCGCGCTCCATCAGCACCGCTGTCTCGATGGCCATGTCCAGGTAGCGCTGCGACAGTTCACGCATCGTACGCGCCAGCTCGTACCACAGGCGCGCACCGAACTCCTTCAGGTCCAGGAACTCCCGGTTCTCCGCCGCATGCCGTTCCTGGAGGCGGGCCACCGCCACCCGCTGCTCCGCCACCGCCACCCGGCTCTGCGCCTGGGCCACCTGCTGCTGTGCGACGGCCTTGTAGGCGGTCGCGGCCGCGATCTCCCGGTTCAGTCGGCCGGCCTCCAGGTTGTGGGTGATGAGCGTGCGCTTGGCCGACAGCTCTTGAATGACGTGGCTGCGGCGTTTCGACTCCGTGCTGTAGGCCGACCAGGAGTCCGGGATGCGCAGCCGGACCTCGTCGTCGGCACTGACCGACTGCGCCGCCGCCCACGCTTCGAGCTGGGTGAGCTGGTAGAGGTCCCAGCGGACGTTCGCGAAGTCGGTGGCCGTCTGCACGGCGTTGGCGCGTTGCGTCTCGGCGTAGTTCAGTCCGGCTCGGGCCACCCTCTCCCCGGCGCGTGCCTCGTCCGCACCGCGCCTTTCGAGCTCCACCGAGGCACGGGCCAGATCGACCTGCTGGTCCATCTGCTCGCGGCGGAACTCCTCGTTCTCCGCCTGCGCCTTGAACTGGATGTAGCTCTGCTCGACCACCGCCGCGTGCTGTGCGAAGTAGCGCGCGGTGTTCTGGAGATGGGTGAACCCGAAGGGCGGCAGGTAGTCCGGAGGTATGCCGAAGAAGTTGAGGCCGGCGGCGATCTGCGTGAGCCGGCCGCGGGCCCGCAGCAGCACGCCGATGACGACGGGGTTCTCGTCGAGCGCCTGCGGGTCGGCGGCGGTGATCACCGTCTTGGCGCGGTCGGCCATCGGGCTCAGCCTGCCGGTGTAGAGGCCGGTCGCGGGGATCGTGCCGTCGGTTCTGACGATCCGATCGTAGATCGCCTGCGCGGGCGGGAGCGCCGCCGGGTCGTTGCCCGCGGCCCGATAGAGGGAGTCGCCCCAGGCGAGGTAGAGCTCGGCCAGACGGGTCCAGACCCGTGGCATCTCGGCATGCGCGTTGAGGAACGGGTACGCCGCCGCCGTCAGGTAGTGGCGCTCGGCCTCGGCGAAGTCGCCCATGGCGGCGAGCGTGTCGGCGATCGACATCGGGAGGACGAAGAAGTAGACGTGCGGCAGGTAGGCGGTGAGCACGGTCGGGGCGAGCGTCTGTACGTGCAGGAGCGACAGGTCCTTGGTGGCGGCCATCTTCTGCAGATGCTGGCGGATGCCGGTGCCGGCGGCGTCCAGGTTGATCGTGTGCAACCCGGTGTCGGCGTTCAGCACGACATGGCTGTCCGGGACCTTGCCCGTGGTCGCGTAGCGCAGGGCGAGCAGCGTCGTGGCGCGGGCGAGGGCAGTGTCGGTCATGTTCGCCTCGGTCGTCGGGCCCGCTTCATGACCGGTGTCGAAGGGCCCTGCCCGCAGGCCGTCGCCGGCCCGGCGGCCGGGTAACTCGATGGCGACGGGGTGGATGCCACGTTCTCTGGCCAGCTTGTCCGCCTGGGCCTCCAGCCTTGCGGCGGCGTCCTGTTCACCGTTCCTGCGCAGTAGCGCGGCTGAGGCGGTGAAGGTGAGCACTTGGCCCTCGGCGTTCTCGGCCTGCTGGAACGTGCGCAGAGCCTCATCCATCAGTTTCTTGGCGCCGGCCTTGTCGCCGTTGCGCTCGTCCAGGATGGCCAGGTCACGCAGCAGGAAGCCGCGCATGCCGCCCGCTTCCTTCGGTGCCGCCTCGAGCGCCTGCGCGTACGCGTTCCGCGCCGCCCTCCAGTCTTCCTGTTCCACCGCCGACGCCGCGTTCTCCATGTGCAAGGAGACCAGGTCCACCTCGGCCGACCTGCGCAACCCGCCGATGAGCGCGACGTCCAGCTCCTTGGCGACCGTGTCGTCGAGCCGTACCGGGCCCACGATGTCCGGTGGCAGCGACGGGATCGGCGTCGGCGTCCGCCGTAGCATGGACGCCGAACTGGACATCACCGCGTCCAGCAGGCCCGCCGTGTAAGGAGCCTTGAACTGCGGCGTCCGGCCCTGTGTGACGGGCAGCGAGGGGTTCACCGTCTTGAGGATCAGGGCCTGGAGCCGCTGGTATCCGACCAGCGCCCGCGTCAGCTCCTCGCGCAGATGAGCCGTACGGGCGTCCGCCAGCTCGGCCTGCACCTGCTGCTCGAACGCGCTGGTCGCGCTGGCCACCTCGTAGGCGGGAGCACGGACCCTCCTCAGGTCCTCCAGGTGCGAATACCGGTTCTCCATGAGGTACGCGCGAATCATCGGCCCCCCACCCTCAGAGCTCAAGGACCCTTCAAGGACAGCAGGGTCCGCCCGTATCCCGCCAATATCCACCCCGCCTCTGCACGTGTCTATCACC
Source organism: Streptosporangium sp. NPDC001681 (assembly GCF_040298085.1). Taxonomy (NCBI): domain Bacteria; kingdom Bacillati; phylum Actinomycetota; class Actinomycetes; order Streptosporangiales; family Streptosporangiaceae; genus Streptosporangium; species Streptosporangium sp. NPDC001681. The sequence continues at coordinate 16,022 of NZ_JBEOZN010000053.1, forward strand.
GGGCAAGGCCGCGAAAGCCACAGATGTATAGCGGCCAAGGCGATCACGGGCCTTGCGTCGTGAGGAGGTCAGAGGTTCTTCGGTGCGTCGATCATCTAAGCCGCTTATCAGCACGGGCCAACGGATGGCGTGCCTCGGCGCCACGCCCGTCGATCAGCGCGGGGCGTTCCTCCTCGCGGTAACGCCGCAGCTTTCGCCATATCGTTCGCCCGCTCACGCCGAGTTCGGCGGCCTTAGCCCGGACCCGATCGCCGCGCCGGGGATGCAACGCCAGGTCGTAGGCAGACCCCGGCCCAGCCCAGCTTCCACCACACCTGCCATGCTCCCCCCGAGGCTGCCAGACACTGCGGGCACGCCCGACTGCCGAAAAACTGCACCCACTCACGAGCCTCGACCCGGCGGACCGACTCCTTGTCGCCCACACGGACGCCCGCCAGGTCCACAGCGGAGCCGTTGAATATATCGCGCACGATCTCGGCGCCCACCCCTGTAGCAGCCCTGATCGCCTGACACATCTCCAGGGTCGCGACGATGCCGTACACCAGCGAGCGGATGTCGCCAGCCTCCGCACGCTCGTCCAGACCCAGCGACTCGACGATCGTCCACGGCGGGCATCCGTTCCGCACCGCCAACCGATCGACCCAAGAGACGAACGACTCGTCCGGCTGCGGCTCGACCACCAACGCCAGGCGCCGAGGGGATACGGCCAGATATCACCTTGAACCTCCTGCCGTACACGCGCCTGCTGCCATCCCCGATGTCTGGCGTCGCCGAACATGACAGCGAGGCTTGAGGCCGACCTGGGCACTGTCATTTTGATCAGCATCTAATCAGGACGTCCGAACGACATTCAAAGTGACAGTGCGATCCGAGCATGATTCGGAGGGACTCTGTGGCGAGGTGAGGGCATCGCCACCGCTTCTGGCCCGTTTCGACGCTGTGGTGGGTCAGAAATAGGCACCAGGTATGGCGGCGCCGAGAATGGGGCGGCGAAGGTGTTGTGGGCTGATCATGACGTCGGTGATGCGGCTGGCGAGTGCCAGGGCCGCCGGGATGGGGTTGTCGATGTGGTCGCTGGAGGCCGGATCGATGCCCAGCTCACGGAGGTGACGATTGAGCCGGTCGGGATCCGCGCCCTGCCTGTCAATGGGAAACCCCGGGTTGATGTCGGTGATGAGCCGGCCGTCGACGGCATAGGTGACGTGGTGCTGGGCGTAGTCATGCCGCTGCACCGCCACGGCCTCTCCGCCGTTGCGCGATAGGGCGCCCAAAGCCTCCCGTTGCGCGCCGCGCCAGCCGCAGTCCTCGATCGCGACAGTCCAGTCCCCGATTCGCCTCACGGTGATGACTTCAGGTCCTTCCGGATAGGAGTGGTCCCCATCTCCGATCAGCCGAATGTCCTCGTCCGCGGCGCCAAGCCGGCGCAGCACCTCGTGCTCGTCGAGCCCACGAACGAAAACGATTGTGTAGATGTCACCGAGTTGGCTGTCCCCCTGCCACTCGTAATCCTCCGGCGACGCGCCGGGGGTTCTCGCGGTGGCGTGGACCATCTCGAACTTCTCTGCCTGCTCGTGAACCTCGGGATGGGCGGCGAAGAAGGCATCGATAATTTCCGGAGCAACCCGGCCACGCTCGCTGACAGGGTAGCCCTTCGCCTTCGCCCATGTGCGGATGCGGCGGGAGGTGTCACGCCCGTGCGCCCGGTAGGTGACGCGGAGGGGAGTGAAGTCGGCATCGGACATGATCAGAAACTACCGAAGCCGGGACGTCAGCCCGCGCTGCACCAGTAGGCAAGTTGCGCGCTTGTGCTTTTGACCACCCGTGGGATGGACTCAGGCTGCGGCCAGATCTGCAGCAGATATCGGTCTTCCGCTCCCGAATCCTCGTCCATGTTCACGGCGTGATAGCGCAGCCGATACCACCCTGGTCCCGAGGGTAACCCGGGCAGCTCGTGAACGCCTTCGCCTCCCCATTCGCATAACGAGACCCGTCCGGCCTCGGACCGGAAGCTGATCTCCACAATGTCCTCATATCCGTCGGTGTCCGCTCCCGGGTCGTGGTCGGCCACGGTCGCCGAGAAGCCGAGCGTGCCCGTGTGTGTTCCCGTGAGCAGGAGAGCGGCGCCGTCCTCCACGCGAATGATTCCGACGGGGTGATCGGGATGGTCATCGGCGAAAGATGCGTAGCCGTTGTTGTCGTCGGTGTCATCGACAAGATATGCCTGCCCGTAGTGGACCCAGAGGCCGAACGAAACGGTGCGAGTAGTGGTCATGGTCGGCAAGACTATGATCACGTACTGACATTCCCGACCGATCCGAGATCGGGCGCCGCCGTGGTGTGGCCATGCTGTCGGAGTACTACTTGGCTCTGTCGCTGATCTCGGGATGGTCGACTTTTAGGTCCGGAGCAGGATCCGCTTTCGGAGCAGATCGAAGTTAGCTCGCCCATAGCCCTGCCGCTTGACCAACTTCACTCGCGTGTTCTGTCCCTCGGCCTGGCCGGAGTTCCAGGGAAGCGACATGCCGGCGACGATGGCGTCCATGTCGTAGCGCAGGCCGTCAGCGAAGCGGTGCAGGTGGGGCAGGTCGTCGTGGTGAACCCCGTCGATCCAGCCGGGCAGTCGATCACCGCGTAGGTCACGCATCATGACCGCGAAGGCGCGGACATGGCGCAAAGCGGCATCCAGTTCGGGGCAGGCTTCGCGGACCTGCTTGAGTTCGAGAGCGTCGTCGGGTCGTAGATGATCAGGATGGCTCACGATCCACGCGGTGATCGTTCGGGGCTTGGGGACGGGCCTGGGCGGTGGCGGCGCGACGCTGCCCTTGCGCAGCAGGCGGATGTAGCGATCGACCGGGCTGGAGCTGCCTTGGTATCCCAGGGCCTGGATCTCGCGGAACAGCAGGCAGGCGTTGTGACACCCGCTGCTGTAACGGTCGTGGAGATACGGCTTGTAGGCATCCAGCATCGTGGTGCGATGGGTAGCGGCGACCAGTAGTTCCTCCAGACCTGCGGCGCGGGCGTAGCGGCGGACGGTGTAGTAGTCCAGGTTCAGGTCGCGGCTGATGCCCTTCAGCGAGCGGCCCCCGGCGACCAACTCCTGTACTTCGGCGTACCGCGTGGTCATCCGGGCCACCAGGGCACGTTCGCGGCCGTTGACGTCCAGGTGGCCATCCGGCGGTTCGGGCGGTGTAGCCAGTTCGCCGCGGTTGCCGGGTAGATCGGCGAACGCCGACTTGACACAGCCGTGGTGTGCGCCGACGACCTTCTCCACGGCCTCGGTCAGGTTGTTCCACAGGTGCCATCGGTCAACTACCTGCCGGGCCTGAGGTGCACCGATGCGGGCAGCCTCAGCGTAGGCGCGAGCGCGATCCCGAGAGACGATCTCCACCTCGGGGTGCGCGGCCAGCCACTTGGCCAGCGGGCCGGCTTGCCTGCCCGCCAGCACCTCCACCGGGCGCCGAGCCTCCAGGTCCACCACGATCGTGGCGTAGGTGTCGCGCTTGCGCAGGGCGAAGTCGTCCACCGCGACCACCCGCACCGCGCCGACCGGCGGTTCAGGGACTGACCGCACCAGCCGCAACAGGGTGTCCTTGGCGACCGGCATCCCGAGCCGAGCCGCCAGGCGAGCGCCTGCCCGAGCCGCCATCCCTACCGCGACCGAGGTCAGCATTCTCCGCAGCAGCGGCGTGTAGCGGGCGTGCGGACGGGTCAACCCGTCCACCTGCTCGACGAACGTCGCCGCCGCACACACGACGTTCGCGCACTTGAAACGCCGTACCGTCACCGCCAGCACCGTCTTCACACCGCCGACCGCAGCGTCGGCCAGTCGCCGGACGTAGCGGTCATGCACCCGGCCCGAGACAACGCCGCAGTGCGGACACACTCCCGTATCCGCCCGGCATCGGGCCCGCAACGTCACCATCCCCGCGAGGTGTTCCACGGCCTCGACCACGATCCCCGCCCAATGCGGGATCAACTCCTCAACGCATCCCGGAATACACTCCGAACACGATCGACTACCACGCCGTTCCACGTCCCGAGATCAGCGACAGAGCCAAAGATCGTGCTGGATGCGCAGCAGCCGTTCGCCTGTGAGGGGGTGGCAGGGGAGGTCGGCCAGCACCTGGCGGCAGTTGCGGGCGCCGATGATGCGCCCTTGCGGGCCGAACGGTCCGTTGCATTCGCGCCGGTAGCGTGGGGTGTCGCCGACGCTGATCCGGGTGTGGCAGCTCGGGCACCAGCCGGTCAGATAGACGCGGTGAATGGGGCAGACCACGCAGGGCAAGCAGGTGCCAGGAGATGCGCCAGATCGGATCGGGCCCGGCCAGGCAACGCGGGCAGACGGCTGCAGTGTCGAGGCGCCATGGCCAGGGCCGGGTGCTGGTGTTGCCGGTCCAGCTGCGGATGATGAACTGGCCGCCCTGGCCCATCAGCGCCATGGCCATCATGGCGCGGGCACGCAGGCCGGTGGCGTCGCGCAGGTTCTCGAAGACGTACTCGCCGTCGTAGATGGTGAGAAAGTCCTCGCCCAGGGTGAAACCTCGCGTGCCGTACTGACACGTGCACGTGTCTCAGACAGCCGGGGCTGTGGAACAAGGCTCTTGACGAATTAAATGAATGCTCTTTTACTTTCTGTGTGGGGCGCATCGCGGGTGTCACCGCCGCCGAGACCCGGGAGCGGTTGCTGGACGCGGCAGCGGAGGTCTTCGCCAGGCGTGGGTACGACGGCACGAGGGTGGCCGACATCGCCGCGGCCGCGGGGGTGAGCAACGGCGCGCTGTACACGCACTTCGGCTCGAAGGCCGAGTTGCTCGTGACCGCGCTGCGCGCGCACGGGCCACAGCTGCTCGCCGACCTGTTCGCCGCCGACCCCGACCGGTCGATCACGGATCTGCTGCTCGTCATTGGCCGCTGGCTACCCCGCCGGCGAGATGTCCGCGGCGCCCTCATCGTCGAGGCGCTGGTCGCCGCCCGTCGTGACGAGGACGTCGCCCGGCCGATGCGTGACTACGTCGGTGAACGTTCCGACTGGCTCGCGGAGCTGGTGCGCGTCGCCCAGAACGACGGCGAGTTCGACCCCATGCTGTCGCCGAACGCGCTCGCCCACTTCTGCCTGCTGCTCGCGATGGGCAGCGCGCTCGTCCCACCCGGCCTGCACGGGGTCGACGACGCGGAGTGGACCGCACTGCTCACCCGGGTCGTGGCGGCCCTCGCCCCTGCTGACGACACCACCGCACAGAGCGGAGCACCGTAGTGAGAGTCCAGATAAATTCTGAAAAATGCCAGGGACATGGCCGCTGCTACGACCTCGCCCCCACCCTGTTCACCGAGGACGAGGAGGGCTACGGGCAGGTAATCGCGGACGGCGTCGTGCCGCCGGGAGACGAGCAGGTGGCCCACCTGGCCGTGTCCAACTGCCCCGAACGAGCGATCGACATCGTGCAGGAGGCGTGACATGACCGGAGACGACCGCTTCACCCGAGACTTCCGGGAATCGCGGGCAGACCAGCCCCTCGGCACCCGCAACGAGATCATCACCGGTCCGGTCTCGGATTGGGCGACCGACTTCTCCCACCTGGAGCCCGAGTGGGCCGCCGACCCGTACCCCATCCAGGACGACCTGCGGCAGCGCTGCCCGATCGCGCGCACCGACCGGTTCGGCGGCGGCTGGCTGCCCACCCGCTACGAGGACGTCGCCGCGATCGCGTACGACACCGAGCACTTCTCCTCGCGGTCGATCATCATGAGCAACTTCCGGCCGCCCCGGGAGGCGGCGCCGGTGGGTGGCACGCCGCCGATCTCCTCCGATCCGCCGTTCCACCACGACGCGCGCAGGCTGCTGCTCCCGGCGTTCACCAAGAGCGCGGTCGCCAAGCGGGAGCAGGCGACGAGAGCGTTATGCCACTCGCTCATCGACGCGTTCGAGGGGCAGCCCACCGTCGACGCCGCCCGTGACTACGCCCAGTACATCCCGATGCGGGTCATCGCCGACATGCTCGGCTTCCCACCCGAGGACGGGCCGCGGTTCCGCGAATTCGTGGAGAACACGCTCGAAGGCATCAACCTGCCGCCGGAGGAGCGTATGGCGCGGATGGGGAGTCTGTTCGACTACCTGCTCGCGCAGGTCCGTGATCACGTCGACAACCCGCGTGACGACCTGACGACCTACCTCGTCAACGCCGAGCTGTACGGCCGCAAACTCGACCCGTCGCACGTGGCCGGCACGATGGCCCTGCTGCTCATCGCGGGCATCGACACGACCTGGAGCGCGATCGGCGCGTCGCTGTGGCATCTCGCGAAGACCCCGGCCGACCGTGAGCGCCTGGTCGACGAGCCCGCGCTGCTGCCGACCGCGATGGAGGAGTTCCTCCGGGTCTACGCGCCGGTCACGATGGCCCGGCTGGTCAAGGAGGACACGCACTGGAACGGCGTCGACATGAAGGCGGACGACTGGATCCTGCTGTCGTTCCCGGCGGCCAACCGGGACCCGGCGCAGTTCGAACGGGCGGGCGAGGTCGTCATCGATCGCGAGGTCAACCGGCACGTCGCGTTCGGCCTCGGTATCCACCGCTGCGTGGGCTCGCACCTCGCGCGGATGGAACTGCGGGTCGCCCTGGAGGTCTGGCTTGAGCGGATCCCGAACTTCAGCCTCCACGACCCGGCGGCCGTGACCTGGTCCACCGGCCAGGTCCGCGGACCTCGGACACTTCGGCTCCGCGTCGACCAGGCCCGGTCTCCGGCGTGAATCGTTCGTGCGTTATCGGGATTAGAGCGGTTCAGTCGCGTCTCCGGAGCTTTCCTGTCGCCAGATTGAGGTAGTAGACGCGTTCGCTCAGGGCGCTGCGGACCAGGAAAAGGCCTTGTTCGGACCAGCCGAGGCCAACGTCAAGGAAATCGTCGCCGGGGAACGTGGGAGTGACGCTGGACAAACGCCTGCCGGTTTTCGGGTCGAAGGTTTCGACGCGACTCCCGAAGTGCCGGATGACCACAAGGCGTTTTCCGTCCGGCCGGAGGTGGTACGTGTCCTCGCGGGTGTTCTTCCTGGTCTTTATGAGGGGAAGGCTCATTCGCGTCTTTCCCCGGTGGTCGAGCACGAGTACTCGAGAGGCCGTCGTGACCACGATCCCGCTCCTGTTGAGGGCGTGGACGCGTTGAGCACCGGGGATCGACACCGTGGTCCAGGTCTTGGTGTCGGTGATCCGGGTGCCACCCTTGGTCAGGGCGACATACCTGCTCTGACCGAGGAATGCGGGTGTGGGCACTTCGGCGTCGGCCAGGTTGCCGGTGAGGTGGTGAATGCCCTTGGCATCCTGGTACGCCATGCGGCGGTCGTCTCTGCCCAAGTAAACGACGGCCTTTTTATCGGGACTGCGGATGAACGGCGCCTGCCGGGGTGCCTTGCCTTTTCTGACGGTGTAAGGCGCGGCCTGCGGGAACGGTTGTCCGTTCACCAGCCAATACCGGCAGGGATCGTCCATCTGATCGATCCATGGACAGGTGGGCGCCGCATATTCGTCCACCTTCGTGAACATGGCCGTGTCCTTCGGGAACGACCTGGGCATCGAGTGTTCGGGCAGCTCGCGCTGTGCCGGCTGCCCGGGAGTGAGCATCGCGCCTGCCAGTACGACTGCGGTTCCCGCGAGGTAGAGGTTCCGCGTTGACCATCGGCGAATGGCCAGACCGGCCTGGGTCGTGTCGTCGGGGGCTTCGGTTGTCGGCCCGGTTCGCAGATTCCGGGCGGCAAACGGTACGGCCGCCGTCACGATGATCATGATGGCGGCGTGGGTCAGACGTGCCGGAGTGGCGCCGTGGTTCGTCAGCAGATAACCGCCTGCCACCACGGCACCGCCGACACCGAGCAGCCACGCCCTTCGGTAGATCTTCACGTCGTGGCCCTCCGCGTCACTGTGATCGCGGAGCGTTGGGGTCGGTGGTCGTACGTGAAGGAAGATGGAGACGGCACACCAGCCCAGGACCAGGTAGAACGGATCGTCGGTGAAACACGCCAGGGGAGCGGCGAAGACGAGTGCGATCAGACGCCACCGGCGCAGGCCGGCGAAGTGGTCGATGACCTGACGGGCGTTGGCCGCTGTGACGGAAAGGTCAAGGAGCGCGGTAAACCTGGTGAGTCGCTCCTGTGTGACTGGCATGGCCGCCACCAGCACGACGATTACGGCGGCTACCCAGGAGATCATTGGGGGTATCGTCACGAGATGCCACCATATATGGTTTTGAATCGTGGATTCAGGTGACATATGGCAGCAATTTGGCGTTGCTACATGGCGCTCTCAGCGTGTGCGGTCGTTGGTCTCGGCAACGGTATTCGGCTTCCTGTCACTTGTGCTCATTGTGACGGGCATATGGTGGTCGGGGGTGCCGACTCCGCATATCCGGTGGAGCATCGACGATTTCTTCCTCTCCCCCGAGGTGGACAAGAACGGCGTCCTGTACGCCAGCCTGAATATCGAGCTTGAAAACGAAGGGGTGGCCTTCACCCTCACCGGTATCTCGGCAGAAATGCCGGGCCTCCGCCTGCTACCCGCTGACGAGACGAAAAAGGAACGCTCCGTGGTCACCGTGAAGGGTGGTGGCTTCGAAACCCTGACGAGGCGCATTGTCATCACCGACTGCGCGGCGGTGCCACACGAGCCCCAGCCGGTCAGGTTCACGTACAGAACCTGGATGGGTTCAGGGGCGGCGGAGGTGACGTGGGACTCATGGCAACTGACAGGACCCACGGAGCGTCTCCAGGTCGCCTGGCAGCGAGGTCTCGCAGGCAAGGTCTGCAATGAGGTGTTGAGTACAAAATGGTTCTGAGGGCCGGCTCATCCGCGGACGACAAGCCTGAAAGGCCAGGGCGGATGCGTCCGGTCGCCAAGATCGCCACCGGTTTCGTCTTCGTCTTCGGCGCCTTCCGCTTCAACGGTTTCGACCTGCTGTTCGACCCTTTCGGCTGGGGCCTGTGCGTGTCCGGGCTGTTCCGGTTGGAGCGATCCGCCGACGATCCCTTCGGCCGGGCCAGGCTGGCCGCTGTCGCCATGGTCTGCACCTCGCTTGTCGCCACGATCGTGTCCGTCGCGGATTCGAGCCGCACCTTGTCGAGTTCCTCCCTGGGGGAGGTGGTCGGCATCGCCAACGCGGCAGGCGCTTTGATCACTGTCTGGCTGATCACCGACGCCATCATCAGACAGATCCGTCCTCGCGGGGCCATCTCCCCGGCCGCTTTGCTCGACGTACTGCGCTGGGCCGTGGTCGGCCTGGGAGTGCTCGGTGCGTTAGTCCAGCACGGCTATGCCGACCTGGGGCTTTTCGTGTTGGTCGCCTGGTTCGCGGCCATCGTGGCCTTGATCGTCGTGCTCTATCGCTCGGCCCACCTGCCGTACCTCTCCTAGGCAATCGGCACCCACCGCTGCGTGGGCTCGCATCTCGCGTGGATGGAACCGCGGGTCGCCCTGGAGGTCTGGCTTGAGCGGATCCCGAACTTCGGCCTCCACGACCCGGCGGCCGTGACCTGGTCCACCGGCCAGGTCCGCGGGCCACGAGCGCTTCGGCTTCGCATCGACCAGGGGCCGTCTCAGTAGGCGACTGCCGCTGCCGATGGCCGAATCCGGAACACGGGCCTGAGGGATCGATCAGGCAGACCGGCGTGTTCGTGAACCCTTCGGGCGCTGCGGTGCGACAGGCAGATGTGAGATCAATGAGAGGTCGGCTCGGATGAGCGGCCGCGAGAGTTCGAAGGTCGCCGCCGAAGGCGACCGTGAGGCGTTCGAGGTGCATGGCTCCCCGCCGCTGTTCGGAGATGCTACGACGGAGGTGACGGTGTGACCGCCGAGGTGCTGGACGTGTCCGCTTCCGGACCGCGGGTCGTGCCGTCGCTCGCCCTGAACGAGGCCTGGCGGCTCCTGCGGCATCCGCTCACCCTGCTGGGCCTGGCGCTGTGGACACTGCGGGTCGTCCAGGACGGCTGGGCGGGGCCGCGACCCGCGTTCGCCGCGCTGACCTCGGAGATGACCATCTTCTGGGGGGTTCCGGTCTTCTTCGCCGCGAACCTGGTCGCCGGCGCCGCGCGGCGGGCCGAGGAGGCGCTGTCGGTCGTCCCCTGCGACCGAGAGCGGCGCACCGCCGCGCTCTGTCTCGCCGCTCTCGGCCCGTTCGCACTGACCTGTACGGCGCAGGCCCTGCTCGCCGGGCTATACGTGATCACCGGCAATGAGCTGGAGCGTTTCCCGTCCCCGGCGGAGCTGGGCACCGGGCCGCTGAACGTGCTGGGGGCCTGCCTGCTCGGGGTGGCCGTCGCCCGGTGGCTGCCGTGGCCGGGGGCGTCGGTGCTCGTCATGCTGGCGCTGACGGCCTTCAACAAGATCATGTTTGACCACGGGGGCCAGTACATGCTCGGCTTCTACCTGGACTTCACGATCTGGGGGCCCGCACCGTACCTCGCCCCGGCGGGGTTCATCCCCGGGCACACGGGTCCGCACGCTCTCTACCTGCTGTCGCTCGCCCTCGGGGCGGGGGCGCTGGCGATGCTCAGGGACACCTCGTGGCGCGGGCTCTGGCTGGGGGCCGGGGCGGTCGCGGTGCTCTGCGTGGTGCTCACCGGCATCGGGCAGCTTCCATGATCCGCCTGGCCCAGGCGGCCCTGCTGGCGCGGCTGAGCGGCAAGGTGATCCGATGGCAGCCGCTGCTGGGTGCGCTCCTGCTCACCGGTGCGGTCCTGGCCTGGCCCCGTGACGAACCGCTCACCTGGAAGGGCGCGGTCTGGTCGTTGCGAGTGATCGCCGCGCTGGTCACGCTGGCCGTGGTGTTCGTGCTGGACGACGCGGCGGCCGACGTGCTGGCGTCGGTGCCGCTGCCGCTGGGGGCGCGGACCGCGCTGCGCGTGGGGTTCGCACTGGTCTGGATCGTTCCGTCCTGGGGGGTGTCGCTGCTGGTCCTGGCACCGGGCATGCCGACGGTGTGGATCCTGTGGTCAACGGTGGAACTGGCGGGGCTGCTCGTCGCGGGGCTGGCCGGCGCCGCCGCGCTGGCCAGGAGGCGCGGCATGTGGGAGCCGGGTATCGCGGTGGCGCCCGGTGTGGCGGGCGGATGGCTGCTGCTGTTCGCCCTGCCGGGGCCGGTCGCGATGTTCACACTCCGGCCGCAGGACTGGACGGTGGCTCATCTCCGCTGGTCGCTGCTGCTCGTGGCGGGTCTCGCGGTGTTGATCCGGATGTCGCGCGATCCGGCACGGCGGTGAGCCGGGCGGGCGCCTACCCGCTGGAGACCGAGGCCGCCACCCGTACTGAGCTGCGCTGACATCTTGTCGGGCACGTTGTCCGGCTTCGCCTTTCGCGTTACTTAGCGGATCCTAGATTGACTTCCATGACGATAAGGGTCGGCCTGGCCGGTACGGGGCGGTGGGCGGCGGAGTTTCACGCGCCCGCGCCCGCCGCATGTGCCGATGGCGGCTTGACCGCAGCGCCGTGCCTGACCTCGCCGAGGCCGTCGAGCGCGGCATGTCACCCCCTCGCGGACGTACGACATGGCCCGCACCCGGCGGAGACAGACCTGATCCGCGGCGGCCATCCACGACCACTCCCCGAAGCTCAAGCATCCGACCGCCATGACGAGGACATCGCATGATCACCAAGGGCACTGTCGACCGCCTCATCCGCTTCGATAGCGGCGGCCTGCCGGTTCTCTCCATGTACGTCGCTGTGGGCTTTGACGAGTTCGAGGCCGTCCGTACCCGGGTGAACAGCCTCATCACCCAGATCCGCCCGCTCACCGAGGACCCGTCGCTCGACCGGCGGGCACGGCTCTCGTTGCGGCAGGACATCAAACGCATCGAGGGCATACCGGAACTCGGGCGGGGCACGGTCGGTGCCGTCGCGGTGTTCGCGTGCAGCGAGGGTGACCTGTTCGAGGTCGTGTCGCTCCCGCGCAAGGTGCGCGACCAGGTCGTGGTGGATCAGACTCCGTACGTCCGTCCCATGCTCGCGGTGCTCGATGAGTATCACCGCTGCTGCGTCCTGGTCGTCGACAAGGGGGCGGCCCGCGCATGGGAGCTGTACCAGACGGAGATGCGCGAGATCGGCGAGGTGCAAGGGAGCGTCCTCCGCAAGCCCGACTACGCCGGCTGGGCCGGTCTCGCCGAGTACACGGTCCGCAACAAGGCCGATGACCTCGTCAAACGTCACTATCGCCAGACCGTGAGCCTGCTGGACAGGCTCTTCCGCGCCGAGAACTACGACCTGCTGGTCGTTGGCGGCCGGCAGAACGAGGTCACCGTCTTCCTGGACTTCCTGCCGCAGCAGCTGCGCACGAAGGTCGCGGGCGTCTTCAACGTCGACACGGGCAAGGTGGCGACGTCCGAGGACATCCGCGAGAGCGCCGAGCGTCTCGTCGCCGACTACGAACGTGAGGAGGAACGCCGCCTGGTGCAGGAGGTCTTCGAGAAGGCCGCCGTCGGTGGCAACGCCACGTTGGGGATCGACGAATGCCTGTGGGGCGGCACCATCGCCGCGATCGACACCCTGCTCATCCAGGACGGTGCCGAGGTCCCCGGCGTGCTCTGCGATGAATCCGGCTGGCTGGCCCGCTCCGGCCAGACCTGTCCGCTCTGCGGCGGCGCCACGCGTCAGGTCCCCGACGTCCTCGACGAGCTGACCGAAACGGTCATCAACGAAGGCGGCTCCGTCGAACACGTCGCCGTCGACACCCAACTGAAAGACCACGTCACAGCCGCGGCCCTCCGCTTCCCGCTCCCTCCGCGCCCCTGACGGGGGACTTTCACCCTCCATCCGACAGCCCGCCGTCCGGACGCACCGGTTCCGAACGGCGGCTGTAGTCGGCACGCTCGCTGCCCTCGCCGTACCGGGGCCGCGTTACCGCACCCGGAAGACATTTCCCCCATAGCCGATATACCCTCACCGTGCACCTGCGGCGCGCATGATGAGGAGCGGCTTTGCTTCCTGATGGAGCGGATGAGCTTTCCCTCGACTTCACCTATGGAGAGGTGCTCTTCTGGATCGCCTACGAATTCGTGTACGCAGTGCTCATACTCGTCGGCCTGGTGCTCCTCGTCGGCTTGCTCATTGTCGTGACCGCCACGGTAATCATGGGTGGTCTTTATCCTGTGCTTCGCCGTCTTTCGGACCTCCGGCGAGGGCGTGAACCCGAGGATGATCGTCGGCCGCAGGAGTCAGCCCTGTGGTGGCTGGGGGAGGAACCCGACCTTCCCGGCCACCTCCCAGGCGAGCCCAACACCCCGGCTCCTTCGGGCCAAGGCCGTCTGTGACCGTTGGCGTCCAATGACCGAGTCGGTTCTACCGCGCATAGCCGAAGTCGCTTAAGGCGCTGCTGTTTCGCAGGGGTGAACCACCGTCCTGCGCGTGCCGTATACATTCGTGGTGCCACAAGGACTGGAAGCGATCCCCCGCAGTCCGACATCATGTATGCAACCTCGACAGTTCATGCCGGAAGGCGCCACCAGCATCTCGTTGTGGCGGGTGTCGTCGGGACTGGTATGCCACCCGTCAGCCTGCTTTACTGGCGCCGTGATGACTTTCCAGCACTCCACCAGGTCCCCCGGGCGCGCTCTGGTGAAGCTGGTCGTGATGGTGCTCCTGCTGAGCGCCGCACTCGCAGCGGGCGCGTGGTGGACACTGGCGGAGGGGTGGGACGCCCTGTTGGATGCCTTGCCGATATGGCTGCCGCACACCAGGGGCTAGGCCGCCTTTCGTAGCTCCATAACTCGCGACCAGGCGACTTTGCAGTCGGTTTCAGCCGCGTGGCACCCGGCGTCAGGTCAGATTTCTCCCTAGGCCGTCGCCCCCCGGCCGTCCGCCTGGGCGGCGGCGACCTCCGCCAGGCCGGGCGGCCGCATCCGCCCGGCGGCGGCCAACGCCTCCACGTGCTCGACGTTCACTCGCGACCAGTGGCTGCCCTTGCGGCGGCGCGAGTACCGTTGCAGGAAGCAGTGCCTGTCATAGGACCTGCGGTGGCTGTCGATCCAGCCATAGCACAGCGCGACCTCCAGCGCCTGCTCGATCGTGATCAACGCTTCGGTCGATCCCTTCTTGGCGATCTTCAGCCAGACACCGCCCTCGGACCCGTGATGCTCGGCCAGCCACGACTCCCACCGGCCGGCGTCCGCGAAGTGCATCATCGGCCCAGGACCTCCAGGTAGTGCCGGTTGTACATGATGCCCAGCACGTTGCCGAACGGGTCGACCACGGACGCGGTGACGAAACCGGGGCCGTACTCGGTGAGTGGTGTGTGCGGCGTGGCCCCCAGGGACAGCAGCCGGTCCAGGGTGGCTCGCACGTCGTCGACGTGCCAGTGGACGATCGCGCCTCCTGGGGCGGCGGGCGCGCCCGGCGGGGCGTAACGCCGGTCGATGAGGCCGAGTTCGGCCTGGTAGTCGCCGATCCTGAACTCGTAGTAGGCGGCAGGTTGCCCGTTGCCCGGGCGCTCGAAGTACGGCTCGACGTCCAGCAGTTCGACGTACCACTTCTTGGCCGCCTCCAGGTCGTCGGCCCAGAAGCTGACGGTGGCCAGTCCTCGCAACATCGGCGGTTCCCTCTTTCGATCGGTGACAGTCACCATGCTCCACCTCAAAGTGCTCACCAATTGAGCACTTTGTTGGAGAAACTGGGGGCATGCGTGCTGATCGTCTCGTCGCCACCCTCCTGCTCATGCAGGCCCGTGGCCGGGTGACCGCCGCCGAGCTGGCCGCCGAGCTGGAGGTGTCCGTCGCCACCGCTCGCCGCGACCTGGAGGCGCTGTCCGCGGCCGGCATCCCGGTGTACCCGCAGCCAGGACGCGGCGGCGGCTGGTCGCTCGTCGGCGGCGCCCGCACCGATCTCAGCGGCCTGTCGGCAACCGAGGCGCAGGCACTGTTCCTGCTCGTCGGCCCGGCCGCGGCCGTCTCGGGTGAGGCCAAGGCGGCGCTGCGCAAACTCGTGCGGGCGCTGCCGCAGACCTTCCGGGCCGACGCCGAGGCCGCCGCCGACGCCACGATGATCGACCCCACCCGGTGGGGTGAGCGTGATCGCCACCGGCCCGAGCTGGTCGACCTGCTGCAGACCGCCGTGATCCGCAGGCGAAAAATCCGTCTGACCTACACCAACAGCGCCCGGGAGCGGACCGAACGGCTGGTCGACCCGTGGGGCCTGGTCGGCAAGGACGACATCTGGTACCTGCTCGCCGGGACCGAACAAGGACGGCGAACCTTCCGGGTCGACCGGATCACCGGGGCAGAGCCGACAGACCAGCCCGCCGAGCGCCCGGAGGACTTCACGCTCGCCACCGCGTGGCAGCAGGTCGTCGGCGAGGTCGAGCAGCGGCGTTCACGCACCTGGGCGACCGTGCTCATCGAGGCCAGGTTCGTGCCGGTACTGCGAACGCACTTCGGCCGGCACTGCCACATCGACGCCGAGCTCGACCACGGGCGTGTCCGGGTCCGCCTCGCCGCGCCGACCCCGCTGGACATCGCCCGGAACCTGGCCGGCTGGGGCGCGATGATCGAGGTGGTCGAACCGCACTCCGTCCAGGCCGAGCTGGCCCGGATCGGCGCCGAGCTCGCCGGCCGCTACACCAGCGGACACTGACGTGGAGTTCGGCCTTGGGGCGGTGTGCGTCACGCCAGGCTGTCGAGCTCGCGAACGAGGCGGGCTCCCTCTCGGGTCATGATCTCCGGGTCGCGCAGCGCATTGGAGAGCAGGGACATGCCCTGGTAGGCACCGACGAGCGTCAGTGCGAGGCCCTCGGGATCGGCCACGCCCAGCTGGCGGTACTGCTGTTCCACCCAGTCCAGCAGCCGGCGGATGACATGGCCCGCCGCGACGTCGAGGCCACTCTCGGTTCGCTTGTCGAGTTCGACGGCAAGGGTGCCGGTGGGGCAGCCGTAGCGGGCCGCGGTGTCGCGCTGACCGACCCACGTGTCCACGAGGCCCTTGAGGCGTTCGCGCGGGTCGGGGAGCTGGTCGAGCCGGCCGGTGAGGGCTTCCAGATGTCTGGCGTGCTCGGAGAGGGCGGCCTCGACCAGTTCGTCCTTGGTCTTGAAGTAGTAGTACACGTTGCCCGCCGGGACATCGGCGGCGCGGGCGATGTCGGCGATGGTCGTGCGTTCCACGCCCTGCTCATGCAGCACCCGGGCGGTGGCCGCCATCAGTCGCTGCCGCTTACCGGCGGCCTTCGCCCGAGGGTGCTGAGAATTCATTGAGTTAGCCACCCGACTAACTATAGACAGCCGATGGCCGGGCTGTGCTAACGTCTCACTCGACAAAGTTAGTCAGCTAACTAACTGATTTCTGAGCCGGGGAGATCGACATGATCGTGGTAACGGGTGCGACCGGGAACGTCGGGCGGGCGCTGGTGCGGATGCTCACCGAGGCTCAGGTGCCGGTGACGGCCGTAGCCCGGCACATCACCGACGCCGACGTGCCGCCGGGGGTGCGGGCGGTGGCCGCCGACCTGGCCGAGCCGGCCGGTCTGCGGGTCGCGTTCGACGGGGCGGAGGCGCTGTTCCTGCTGGTGGCGGGTGAGAACCCGCACGGCATCCTGGAGGTGGCGAAGACCGCGGGGATCCGCAAGGTGGTGCTGCTGTCCTCGCAGGGCGCGGGGACCCGCCCGGAGGCGTACCGGCACCCAGGCCTGTTCGAGGCGGCCGTGCGGGAGTCCGGGCTCGGCTGGACGGTCCTGCGGTCGGGCGGGATGGCCACCAACGCCTTCGCCTGGGCCGAGTCGATCCGCACCCGGCGGGAGGTCGCAGCGCCGTTCGGTGATGTCGGCCTGCCCTTCATCGATCCCGACGATGTGGCCGCGGTCGCCGCCGCCGTCCTGGGCCAGGACGCTCACCTGAGCGCCGTCTACACCCTGACCGGTCCCGCACCGACCACCCCGCGCGAGCGGGCGGCGGCGATCGCGGCCGCGCTGGGCGAACCGGTCCACTTCACCGAACAGACCCGTGAGGAGGCCCACAGGCTGATGGCGCGGTTCATGCCGCTGCCCGTGGTCGAGGGCACTCTGGCCATCCTGGGCGAACCGACCGAGGGCGAGCAGCGGGTGAGCCCCGATGTCGAACGTGTCCTGGGCCGGACGCCGGGCACCTTCGCCGCCTGGGCCGAGCGCAGCGCCGCAGCCTTCCGGTGAGCATGTCGGCGTGGGGGACGGTGGGTGTGCGGTCAGCGCTTGACGGCTCGCAGCACGACGAACCTGGGGTCGCTCGCGGCGACCTCGCAGTTGCCGAAGAGCCGGCGGAGCTTCGCGTGGTAGCCGAGGTGCCGGTTGCCGACCACCCACAGCTCGCCGCCGCGGCGCAGCGCGGCGCGGGAGCCGTTGAACATGCGCCAGGCCGTCGCGTCGGTCGTCGCGCGGTGCGTGTGGAACGGTGGGTTGTTCAGCACCAGGTCCACCGTCCCGGCGGGTACGCCTGACAGGCCGTCGGCCGCCAGGAACTCCGCGGTGGTGCCCGCCGCCATGTTCGCCCGGAAGGTGGCCTCCGCCGAGGCCAGCGCCTGATAGGACTCGTCGATGAACGTCACCTGGGCTTCGCTGTTGCCCAGTGCGGCGGCGAGCCCGACCACCCCGTTGCCGCAGCCCAGGTCCACGACATGTTCGCGCCCACGGCGCTGCGGCAGATTCTTCAGGAAGAAGCGGGTGCCGACGTCCAGGCGGTCGGCGCAGAAGATGCCCGCGTGGTTGGTGACGGTCAGACCCGAGACGGCTCCGACACCGGTGGGCAGCGGGTAGCTTCGCGGCCACGGGTTGTCGCTCCGGGGAAGCCCGGGGTCCGGTGCGCAGAAGATGAGCCGTGCCTTCTTCGCCGCCAGCGACGTCCTGGTCGGCCCGAGGATCCGTTCGAACAGGTGCAGCGTCGAGGTGTGGATCTCGGTGACCATCCCGGCGCCGACGACCACCGTGCCGGAGTGTAGGTGCGGTGCGAGGCGGTGCAGCTGGTCCTCAAGGAGTGCGAGGCTCTTGGGCACTCGGATGAGCAGCACGTCGATCCGGTCCGGAGGCGCGTCCCTGGTCGTGCGGAGCCCTACCGTGTTCCCGGCGACGTTCCCGGCGACCTTGTTGCGCTCCAGGTTCGCCAGGGTCGCCTGCCTGCCGAGGAAGGAGTCGGTGATCTGCACGGGATGGTGATCGGCGAGCGCGGTGACCAGGGCGCCCCACCGGTCGCCCAGCACGACCACGGTGCCCGACAGGTCCGCCTGTTCGTCGTCGAGGTGCCGCAGCAGGTATTCGTCGGCGGCGTCCCAGGCGCGAAACGGGTCGCGGGGATCCTCGGGGAAGCGGGTGAGCTCGAACTCACCTCTCGACGTCGTGAAACGGTTCATCGAGCCTTAGGCTAGCGAGTCACGCGATAAGCCGGTCACATCCCCGCATCGCCGGGCCGGTCACCCCTGCCCGCCGCTCGACCGTCCCAGTACCGGGGGTGCGGTGGATACGGCGCATGCCCCGCGAGCAGGAATCCGTGCGACCGGATACTTAAGTACACCCCCTCGATCGTCGGCGGCCAACTTTGGTTACCGCACGACCGTCCTAAGCCCGATTCCGCGCCGGGCGTCATCTGCCTACCGTGGGGTCATGACCTCCACCAACCCGAAGTCCCCGCTGGCGTCCCTGGCGGGTCTGCTCTGCTTCATCCTCGTCGCCGGCGGCGGGAGCGGCCTTCTGCACGAGTGGTTCGGCTGGATCCATTTCATGGGCTTCCTCCGGTTCCTCGCCCCCGAGGGCTACGAGATCTACAGCTACGCCTTGATGATCGCCCTCGGCTTCGCGATAGGCGCGGCCGGCAACGCGCTCACCCGACGAGGCCGCAGATGAACCACTCCGGGCGACTGTCTCGGGGCCTGGGCAACGGATGCGCAGGGCGGCGGCGCTGCTTGTAGCGTCTGCGTGTGACCGAGGAAGAGTGGGCCGAGCACCGGCCGGCGGTGTTCGGGGCGGCTTATCGACTGCTCGGTAGTGCCGGCGACGCCGAGGACGTGGCGCAGGACGTCTGGCTGCGCGCGGCCGGTGCCGACCTGTCCGGGGTCGAGGATCTGCGGGCCTGGCTGGTGACGGTCGCCGCCCGCAGGTCCTACGACATCCTCCGGTCGGCACGGGTGCGGCGTGAGACGTACGTCGGCCCGTGGCTGCCCGAGCCGTTGCTGACCGGTCCGGACGCCGCCGAGCCGGTGCTCGTCGACGAGTCGGTGAGCATGGCGATGCTCGTCGTGATGGATCGGCTCACGCCGCCCGAGCGAGTCGCGTTCGTGCTGCACGACGTCTTCGAGGTGCCCTTCGATCGCATCGCCCGGGTGCTCGGCGTCACTCCCGCGGCCGGCCGCCAACTCGCCTCACGGGCGCGGCGCCGGGTGGCCGCGACGAAGCAGCAGCCACGCGCGAGTCGCCCGGAGCGCGAGCGGGTGCTCACGGCGTTCCGCGCCGCGTACGAGGCGAGTGACCTGAAGGCCCTGGTCGAGCTCCTGCATCCCGACGCGGTGTACGTCACCGACGGCGGCGGCAAGGCCTCCGCCGCGCGCAAGGTCATTTCCGGTGGTGAGCGGATCGCCATGGTGCTGTCCCGGGTGGCCGGGCGGTGGGGGCTCTTCCCGCTCGTTCCCCGCGAGGTGGGTGGGGAGCTCGCGCTGGTGGCGTACCGAGACAAGCGGATCGTCCTGGTCGATACCTTCGACGTCGCGGCCGACGGCCGGATCCTGGCGATCCGGCGGGTGCTCAATCCGGACAAGCTTATGCACATCGCTCCGGTGCGCTGACTTTTTCTGGCAAAGGTCGTCACATCGGCGGGTGCCATCTCGTCTCCCTGGTGAGAACCGGAGAAGAGATCGAGAAAGGCGGAAGTACGATGTCACGTTTGAACGTCGCCGAGGTGGCGCCCGAGATCTACAAGGCGTTCATCCAGGCTGAGCAGGCGATGCTGAAGGGGCCGCTGGACGCCACGATCCGCGAGCTCGTCAAGATCCGTAGCTCGCAGATCAACGGCTGTCTCCTCTGCATCGACATGCACGTCCACGAGGCGCTGCGACTCGGCGAGAAGCAGGATCGGATCTACCAGCTGTCCGCCTGGCGGGAGTCGGAGCTGTACACCGATGCCGAGCGGGCCGCGCTGGCCTACGCCGAGGCCGCCACGGAGCGGCCCGACGGCGTGTCGGACGAGGTCTGGGAGGCGGTGGCCGCCGCGTTCAAGCCGGAGGAGGCAGGGTACCTGGTCGCCCAGGTGGCGCAGATCAACCTGTTGAACCGCATCGCGGCGCCCACGCACACGCGCCCTCCGAAGCGGAGCTGACGGGGCGCGCGATGTCGTCGCGTGCCGGGACTCCCGGGTGACCTGGGCCGTCTCGTTCGGATCGGTCAGAGCACCCCCGGGCCCTGGCGAGGGGCCCGGGGTGTTGTGCCGCCGTTCAGGAGTTCGACCTCGAACGTGAGCTCAAGCAGGTCCTAGGTGCCGAGGTGGCGGGATCGGACCTCGTTGACCTCCGCCTCGTGGAGCACCGCCCAGTCCGCCAGTGCCGACAGCGGTTGGAGCAGGGTGTGCCCCAGTGGGGTCAGGCTGTACTCGACGCTGGGCGGCACGGTCGGGTGCACCTCGCGCCGCACCAGCCCGTCGGTTTCCAGACTGCGCAGCGTGCGGGTCAGCATGCGCTGGCTGATGCCTTCAATGGCACGGTGCAACTCGTTGTACCGGTGCGGGCGCCTCCCGAGCAGGACCACCAGCAGCATGCTCCACTTGTCGCCCATGCGCCGGAACACATCACCGACCGGGCACGCGGCGAGCTCGTCGGCCGGCACCGGGCGAGGCAGCTCGTGGGCGAGTACCGAGGGAACACCGGTGTTCGTACCGGACATGAAACTGCCTTCTTTCGGTCTGCGGCGGGACGGCTCACGATGGACCAGTTGCTGTCGAGCCTATGGAGGACCCCGTGCCGAGCCAACCATCGAAGACCGTGATCATCAGTGGTGGCACCGACGGTATGGGCCGCGCGACCGCCCTGGAACGGCTTTCGAGGGGTGACCACGTCACCGTGATCGGCAGCAACGAGGCCAAGGGACGTGCTCTGCTCGATCAGGCCGGGCATCCGAACCTGCGGTTTTTGCGGGCGGACCTGTCCTCGATCGCTGAGACCGAGCGGGTGATCGCTCATATCGGCGAGGAACACGACACCGTCGATGCGCTGGCGCTGTTCGCCAACCGGGTGAACCCGAAGCGCAGGGAGACCGCGGATGGCTTGGAGTCCACCTTCGCCCTGTACTACCTGAGCCGCTATCTGCTCAGCTACCGATTGCGCCCGCTGCTCGATGCCAGCCCCGACCCAGTGATCATCAACGTCGCCGGTGTCGGAAACACCGCGGGCCAGATCTACTGGGACGATCCCCAATTGACGCGCCGCTATGGTCAGGTGCGTGCCCAGCTTCAAGCCGGCCGGGCGAACGACCTGCTGGGTGTCATGTTCGCCGACCAGGCCGGGAGTAAGGCGCGCTACGTTCTCTATCACCCTGGATTCACCCGTAGCGGGGTCGACGGCCACCCGAATCCGGTGGTCCGGGGATCGCTCAAACTGCTCGCGAAATTCTTCGCCCGCCCGGTGGCCGACGCGGTCCAGCCGATCGTCCAGTGGATCGATCGACCGCCGGCGGATCCGCTTTGCGCGATCGACCGGGGCAAGCCGGTCGAGAAGTCCCTGAAGACCCTCGACCCCGACGCTGCCGCCCGCCTGGCCGCCTACACCGAGAGCCTGCTCCGCGGCCGCTGAACCCGCACGAAGATCTCTCATGAGGTGCCCGTGACAGCCTGTCCGCCGCTCGCACGCGGTCGAGCCCCGCGGCGACGTTCGCGTTCAGCGAGGCTCTCCCTTCGCCCTTGCGGCGTACCAGTTGGTGGAGCCGGGCTCCTGGGGCGTGATGCCGACGTCTCGGATGACAACTTGGGTTGGTGGCCTGTAGGGAACCGGGAGTCCCGGGCCGAGTAGATCGCGATGACGCCTCCGTACCGGATGGTTCAGTCGTCGAGGACCGTCAGGTCGAGCTCGTGGAGGCGTTCGGGGTCGGCCAGTACCTCGATCGAGACGATCTTTCCGTCCGTGACGGTGAAGGCCATGACGGACAGCGGCCGGCCCTGGGCGGCGACCACGACTCCGGCGGATCCGTTGATCAGCGCCGGGCGTGCGAACGGGGAGAGCCGCCCGAAGGTGAGCGCCTGTTCGGCCACGGTCCGCGCACCGGAGATCACCACGGTGTGGCGGGCACGCGCGACGCCGCCGTCGGAGCGCAGCACGACGTCGGGATGGAGCACGGCGACGAGCGCGTCGAAGTCGCCGTCGCGGGCGGCGGCGAAGAACGCGTCGACGATCTCACGTTGGCGGGTGAGGTCGGGGTCGGGTGCCGGGGCCTGCCCCCGCACCCGGCGGCGCCCGCGGCTCGCGAGTTGCCTCGCCGCGGCCGGGGACCGCTCGATCATCGGGGCGATCTCCTCGAACGGTACGGCGAACATGTCGTGCAACACGAACGCGAGCCGCTCGGCCGGTGTCAGGGTCTCAAGCACCACCAGGAGCGCCAGCCCGACCGAGTCGGCCAGCAGCGCCTCGTGCTCGGGGTCGACCCCGTTCTCACGGCTGATGATCGGGTCGGGTACGCGCAGGTCGAGGGGGTCCTCGCGGCGCCGTTCGCGCGAGCGCAACGTGTTCAGGCACACGCGCGCCACCACCGTGGTCAGCCATCCACCGAGGTTCTCCACGCTGCCGGTGTCGGCGCGACTGAGCCGCAGCCAGGCGTCCTGAACGGCGTCATCGGCCTCGCTCACCGAGCCGAGCATCCGGTAGGCCACCGCCCGCAGATGAGTCCGGTGTTCCTCGAAACGCTCCGTCAGCCATTCGCGCTCGTCCATCGAGTCACATTCCTTCCATATGAGGTGTCACAGCGGTAGACCCGCGAAAGCTGGCCGATGTGACCGGGAGATCGACTCCCGGACCGAACGAGTTTGGAGAAGCCATGACGTCACCCATCCTGCTCACTGGCGGCACGGGCACGCTGGGACGCCTCGTCGTACCGCTCCTGCGGGACGCCGGCTGCGAGGTACGGGTGCTCAGCCGGCGCGGCCACGAGCCCGGGGACGGCATCGAGTACGTGACCGGCGACCTGCTCAAGGGCGAGGGGGTCGAGTCCGCGGTGGACGGGGCCGAGACCGTCCTGCACCTCGCGGGCGGCCCCAAGGGCGATGACGAGGCTACCCGGAACCTGGTGCGGGCCGCCTCCCGGGCCGAGGTGCGGCACCTGGTGTACATCTCGGTCATCGGGGCGGACCGGATGCCGTTGGGATACTTCAGGACCCAGTTGGCCGCGGAGCGGGCCGTGGCCGACTCCGGCCTGCCCTGGACGACGTTGCGTGCCGCCCAGTTCCATGACCTGGCCTTGAAAGTGGTGCAGGCGATGGCGAAGCTGCCGGTGATACCGGTTCCGGGTGGGCTCCGGTTCCAGCCGGTCGATCCGCGCGAGGTGGCGGCCCGGCTGGTGGAGCTGACGCTCGGCGGCCCGGCCGGTCGGGTGCCCGACCTGGCCGGGCCGAAGGTGTACGGGATGGCCGAGCTGAGCCGCGGATACCTGCGGGCGTGCGGCAGGCGCCGGTTGATGATGCCGGTCCGGATGCCGGGGAAGGTGGGCCGCGCGTACCGGGCCGGCGAGAACCTGTCTCTTGAGGGGGCCACTGTGGGCAAGCGGACCTGGGAGGACTTCCTGGCCGAACGGGTGCGGTAGCGGATCGATGGTGCCCGATGTCGTGGTGGCGTGAGACTGCGATGATCGACTCGGTCACGACTCCTGCCGAAGTGTCGTCGCGGCCGGTCGCACGCGGTCGAGCCCCGCGGCGATGCCCGCGTTCAGCCGGGCAGAACCCGTAGCAGCGCGTTGCGAGCGCCGGACAGGCGGCCGGTGCCGGCCAGGCGGGTCATCCAGCGCGACATGGTCACCAGGCGCTGGGCGGGCCGGCGACGCCGGGCGTCGTAGGCGCGCAGCGCGATCGCCACGTCCGCCGGGGTCCTTGGGGCGGCCAGGAGGTCGGCGAGGGCGGCGGCGTCCAGCAGGGCCTGGCAGGCGCCCTGGCCGAGGGAGGGGGTCATCGCGTGCGCGGCGTCGCCGACCAGGGCGACGTTGCCGGTGACGAAGGATCTCAGGCGTGGGGACAGGTCATGGATCTCGTGCCGCAGTACCGTCTCCTCTCCGGCCTCGGCGAGGACGCGCGGGATCGGGTCGTGCCAGCCGGCGAAGCGGGCGCGCAACTCGTCGAGGCTCTCCCTTCGCCCTTGCGGCGTGGCCACCGCGGCGTACCAGTTGGTGGAGCCGGGCTCCTGGGGCGTGATGCCGAAGACCTGGCCCGGCCCCCAGGTCTCCCCGAAGCTGGGCGGCTCGAAGCCGGTCACGCCGCGCCAGGCCACGATCCCGCTGTAGCGGGGCCGGGGGGCGGCGTCGAAGTAGGCGGCGCGCACCGCGCTGCGCAGCCCGTCCGCCCCGACCACCAGGGCGTGCTCCTCGTGCAGCGTCACCGGATCGGTGATCTGCGTTCCTGTTCTGATCGTCGTCTCGCCCACAGCCCGCAGCAGCATCTCCATCAGTGAGACCCGCGAGATCATCAGCACCGGTGAGCCGCCCCGGCGCTCGATGCGCCTCAGCGGCAGGTCGGCCAGGTGGCGTCCGTGTGGCGCGCGGATGAGGGCGTCTCGGTAGGGCACCGTACGGCGGCGCAGCTCCTCGCCCAGGCCGAGCCGGTCGAGCGCGGCCTGGGCATCGGGGCGGATACCCAGGGCGGTGCCCGCCGAGACGATTCGCGGCCAGCGTTCGAGCACGGTCACCTCCCATCCGGCCATGCGCAGCCCGATGGCGGTCGCCAGTCCGCCGATCCCGGCACCGACGATGACGGCGGTCGCTTTCATGCTCTGATTCCCCTCCATCCGATTCACCACAATTGTGGTACCACTAGTGTGGTGATTCAGGCAAGCCCGGATAATGAACGGCATGGTGCAGAACCGCGAGCGTCGCGACCGGCTGCGAGACGCGGCCATCGAGGTACTGGCCCGCGAAGGCGGCAGGGGCCTGACCCATCGGGCGGTGGATCACGAGGCCACCCTGCCCGAGGGCACGGCCAAGAACTACTTCGCCACCCGTGACGCCCTGCTGCAGGCTGCCGCCGAGCGCTGCGTGCAGCGCTACTGGGCCGACCTGGAGCAGGCCGGTACGGCGGGCATCCAGGGGCGCGAGCAGCTGGTCGGCCTGCTTCGCGAACTGCTCGACCGTGCGGTCACCGTCAACCGGTCACGGGTCCTGGCCTACCTGGAACTGCACGCCGAGGCCGCGCGCAGGCCGCAGGTGCAGGCCACTCTCGCCGAGCTCAACCAGGCGGACCTCGCGCTGCACCTGCGAGTTCAGCAGGCCGCCGGGCTGGCGGCGACCCCACGCGGCGCCGCCATCGTGACCATGTGCGTCAGCACCGCGCTGACCTACCTGCTCACCCAACCGCCGCAGGTGCTCAAGGCCTACGGGCTTGACGACCTCGACGCCTTCCTGCGCGACCTCATCGACACGACATATCCGCGCCCGGCCTGACCGGACCTCGTACGACGCCCGCACCTGCCGGATCCGCAGCTGTCGCCGGAGACGTCAGGCGGTCAGAGGTCCAGGCCGGAGCCGCCGAACCGGTCCTGGAGGAACCTGCCCTGGTCGCGCAGGGCCTGCTCGTCGCCTCGGTAGACCGACTCGGCCACCTTGCGCAGCTGGGTGTCCAGCAGGTCGAGCTGGGCGAGCAGCTCCTCGTGGGCGCTGCGCTCCCGCTCGCCGCGCCGGGTGAGCGCGTACGAGCGGGGCAGGTTCGCGTACGTCTCCAGGCTGGACGGCAGGTAGTCCCTGATCGTCTGCGACACGATGTGCAGGTGGTCGGGTGCGGAGGTGAGCGCGTCCGCCCGCCGGAGGATGTCGCGCACCACCTCGGCGAGCACGCCGACTCTCGCCACCACGTCGTCGGGGAACCGGTTCCCGCCGATCTTGGCCAGCAGGGTGTCCAGGTCGGCGTGGAGCCGCCGGGACTCCACCTCCGCGTGCGAGATCGTGAGACGTACCCGGTCCGCCGGGGCCAGCAGCGCCCCGACGCCGTACAACCCGGCGACCACGACGGGCCAGAACGTCCCGGCGAGGTCGAGGAAGACCAGGGCCACCCCGACGAGTGCCAGGGCGCATCCGGCGATGTTCCTGGTCGACCCGGCGTAGGCGAGGATACGGCCGCCAGGACTACTGGTAGCCACGGATCTCCTTGAAAGCCGCGGCCAGCGACCCCTTCCGGGCGTCGAAGGTCGCCCCACCGGTGAGCTGGGCGATCTGTCTCATCTCGTTGACGTCGCTGTCGCCGAAGAGCACGACGAAGGTCGGGAACTTCGCGGGCAGTGACGCGTAGTAGCCGGCGAAGTCGTGGTATGAGCTGCCGTCGGTGTTGTCGCCGTCCGTCATCAGCACGATCGAGGTGAAGTCCTCCGATGCCGACGACCCGGCCTCCTCGTAGGCGGCCCGCAGGCTGTCGAAGATCGCCGTGCCGTCGTGCGCCCGCAGCGCCTCGCTGTACGAGCGGATCCGCTGGAGCACCGGTTCGGGGTTCCGGTCGGGCAGCGTGAAGGTCTGCGGGATGCCGGGGGTCGTGTTGAACGGGATCATCGTGACCGTCTCGCGGTCGCGGAAGCGCGAGAACGATCCGCTGACGGAGGTGTCGGCGCCGGACAGGGCGGTCAGCGCCTGCTTGAGCGCGTCGATCCGTTCGCCCTCCATCGAACCGGAGGTGTCCAGCACGAACAGCGTCCGCGACGGCCTGCGCACCTGGTTGAGGTAGACGCCGATCAGCTCGTCGGCCGCGTCGCGCCGGTTGGGGAAGGGCAGCTCCACCAGTGACGCGGACCCGAAACGCCGGTCCGGCCCGACCTCGGGGACGATCGGCCGGCGGTGGGTCGTGGTCATGACCTCCCGCTGGATCTCCGGGGTGCGCAGCCAGGCGGCGAGCTTCCCGTACAGCTCCTTCTTGTCCGGTGTCGCGGAGCTCAGCAGCGTGAGCGGGTAGTCGGCCGTCACCACCCCGTCGCTCGGGTAGATCAGCGTGAGCGGCTCGGAGAGCCTGCCGGAGGCGTTGAGGCCCAGCAGCACGGACTCGTAGTTGACGAGCCCGTCCACCTCGCCCTGCCTGGCGTACGCGTCCGCGAGCCAGCCGGAGGAGCCGGAGGTGAGCGTCTGCGCCGAGAAGAACTCCTTCAGCCTGGGCGTCGCCGCGTCGATCTGGGCCTTGTCCAGCGCCTCCCCGGCGTCGGAGAGCGCCGCCGTCACACCGACCAGCGCGGAGAACCCGGAGTTGGACGCCGCGGGGCTGGTCATGCCGAAGGTGAACTCGCGGGCGCGCGCGGCTGAGGCGATGTCGTTCCAGGTAACGGGTTTGCGGTCCCAGCCGAGCTCGCGGGCCTTGGAGGCCTTCAGCCCGAGCAGTACGGGCGAGACCATGACCTTGGTCTGGGTCGAGAGCCGCGCGGTCGCCCCGTCGATCAGTGACAGGTAGCGGTTGGAGGAGAACCACGTCGCGTCGTACTGCCCGTCCGCGCCACCGCTCGCCACCTGGTCGGCTCCGTCGAGCGTTCCGGCGTACGACAGCGCGACCCGCACGCCGATCGCGTCCCGGGCCCGCTTGAGCAGCGGTTCCAGGTCGCCGATCTCGCTTCCCGCGAGGACGCGGAGCACGTCGGGACCGTCCACGGGGGTGGCCGGCGTGTCGGCCCCGCCGCACGCGGCCGAGGCCACCAGCAGGGTCAGCGCGGCGAGCGCCCGCCTGATCGGGCGAGAACCCGTTCGTGCTCTCATCGCGGGAGCGCCTGTTCGTCGCCGTGCCGAGAGCGTTCCAGGTAGGTGCGCGCGTGGTCGAGTTCGACGGTCAGGCTGTCCACGGTGATCGCCATGTTCTCCACGGCCTTGGCCTTGAACGTGTCGATCATGTCCATGGTGGTGTAGATGTTGTCGAACGCCTTGCGTAGCGCGTCCATGTCGACCGTGGTGGACGCCGCCTGGGTCTGGATGTCGGCCGCCTGGGTACGCAGCATCTCGCTGGTCGCCACGATCAGGTCGGAGGTGGTGGTGTTCAGCGCCGTGATCTGGTCGAGCACGAGCTTCTGGTTGGCGAGAGCCTGCGCCACGGTCACGGCCGTGCGCAGCGCCGCGATCGTCGTCGTGGTCGCCCGGTCCACGCCCTTGATCAGTTCAAGGTTGTTCTTGCGGATCAGATCCAGCGCGAGGTAACCCTGGGCGGACACCGCGAGCTGGGTCAGCAGGTCCTGGTGCTTCTGCCGGATGCCGAACAACGCGTCCGAGCGGAGGGCGGTGGCCTTCTCCGGGTCGGCCGCCTCGACATGCATGATCTTGTCTTCCACCGCGGAGTCGAGGGCGGCGGCGAGCAGGGCGTACTCCTGCAGGCGCTTCATCGACTCCCACAGGTTGGCCTTCTCGCCCTCGATGGCCGCGTTGTCCTTGCGCAGCTCGTCCTGCCCAGATTTGAGGGCGCGGATGATGTCGTCGATGTGCCGCTGCGCCGACTGGTACTTCGCGAAATAGTCGCGCAGTTTATCGCCGAACGGGATCAGTCCCAGCAGCTTCTTGGCCGGGGTGGACGCCTGCTTGGGGTCGAGGTCGACGATCGTCCGGCGCAGCGCGGTCAGCTGCCCGGCCACCGCCGCCTGCGCGTCCCTGCCCTCGCCCCTGGCGGACGTCAGTGCGGCCACCGGACGCTTCAGCATGCGGTTCGCCACCTGGGAGGAGGCCCGGATCTCCGAGTCACCCATGGAGGTGATGTCGTGCACCTTGCGGGTGAACTCCGGCGACCGCGGGTCCAGGCCGCTCAGCTCCTCGGCGAAGTCACCTGCCTTCTCCGCCAGTTCGGCGCCTCGCTCCTCCGGTACCGGCAGCATGGTGGCCGCCTTCTCCACGGGCACCTTGGCCACGGGTTCCGGCGGGCTGAGCACGAGATCGCTCACGGTGGTCTCTCCTCGAAACGGTGGGAAGGCGAGGTCAGGGGGTGGGGGAGGGAACCACGCCGGATCGGTAGAGCCTGTCGATCGCGGTGATCATGCCCTCCAGCCGTTCGTAGTCGGGCGGCTCCACCACGTCGATCAGGCCGGCCGGCAGCGGAGCCCCTGCCTTCGCCACCAGGTCGTCGAACGCCTTGGCGTCGGCGGTGCGGAAGCCGTACAGGGCCGCGAGGCGCCCGAGTTCCGGGTCCTCCTGCAGGAGCCGGCCGACCTCGGTGCCCTGCGCGCCGAACGGTACGAGCGTGTGCTTGCTGAGGACCGTGGGCGAGGGGTAGAGCAGCCGCATGTCGGGGCGGATCAAGCCGTCCCCCGCGAAGAGGCGCGAGGCGTACTGCGCCTCGTAGATCATGACCATGGGTGTCTTCCCCATCCCCAGAGCCAGGTAGTCCTCGAACGGAGCCTCGGTGGAGGTCTCGGAGTATCCCTGGTCGAGGAAGAGGGGGGCGACGGCTCCGGCGACCTTGGAGCCCTGCGCGTTCGAGGTGATCACGTCGTCGCCGTTGGCCACGTAGCCGGCGATCGAGAGGTACATCGCCGCGGAGTTGGAGGTGCGGATGTCGGTGGTGGTGAGCAGGACGCGCTTACGCGCCGGGTAGGCGGTGTTGCCCGGCAGCCTGTCCCACCGGGTGCCCTTGGCCACCAGATCCAGATATTTCTTGATATCGAACACCGGGTAGCCCAGGCCGGAGTTCCGCACGACGCCCGCCTTGGCGAGCACGTCCTCGATCGGCTTGAAGGTGGCGATCGCCATGGGGGAGGAGAACGGCGCGAACGTGCGGGTGGCGCCCTGGTCACGTTTGATCTTCTCGGCCGCCGGAGCGCTGGACGGGAACGCGAAATCGTACTTCTTGAGATCCACCGAGGCGGCGATCTGGCGTGATCCGGCGGTGTCGACCTCCACCCGGAGGCCGTGTCCGGCGAAGACCGCCCGCACCCGCCGATCGTCGAAGAACGGTTTCTTCTCCGATCCGATCACCCCGCGGACCAGGGTGAGCTCCCGCGTCTCCGCGCCGCCGCCACGGTTGCCCACCACGATCGCCGCCACTACGGCGGCGCCGAGGAGCAGCGCCAGCCCGACGCCGATCCAACGCTTCATGTGATCCCTCGAAGGCTTGCCCCATATAGCGATAAAACAGCGTTCTATATTGAATTATGTGAGATATGACGACAGGGCGAAGTGAGGCATCCATGATGCGCTGACAATTCAGCTTTCATTCATCTTCTCGCCATAAAGTAAGACAGGTGCGCCGTCACCTACCGCGGCATCTTGACCCCGGCTGTCACTGTCTCCTGGTTCCGCACACCTTGAGCGCCGCGTCCTGACCGTCCGGCCCGGTATCGAGACCGGCAGCGATTCCCACCGGCTCGCCCAGGCCCGAACCCGGGAAGTCGGCGTCGGGGTGAGGCCTCACCGGCACCCGTGGACGATCTCGATCAAGGGCTGAAGACCGGGCCATCGGGCTCGCATGCTCGGAGTCATCGCCCCGGGGAGAGACCGGCGTCGAACCGTACCTCGACGTCGTCGCTGAGTTTGAGTGTGCCGAAGAACGCTGAATAGGGCCGGATGCCCCACCGGGTCTGCACGATGGTCGCCGAGCCGCGTACGCGGTCCTCGGTCAGCAGGCCCTGGAGCGTGACGGGCCGGGTGACGCCGACGATGGTGAGATCGCCCTCGACGCGAAACGACTCCGCTGTTCCGCTGATCCGTGTCGATCGGAACGTGATCGCCGGGTGACGCTCAACGTGCAGGACCTTCTCCTGAAGGTTCTTCTTGATCTCCCGACGATCGGAGTCCGTGAGCGGCTTGATGCCACCGGTTCCCTCCCGGACCTCGAACGACCCTGCGTCGACTTCGACGGTCACCGAGGAGCCGGCCGGATCGGCGACGTCGATCGTGGCATCGCCGTGCCAACGGGTGACCTCGATGGTGAGGTCATGGCCGGCCTTCGCGCCCAGCCCGGTACGGGTCGTATTGACGATGAGCCGGCCGGACTCGGGGCCCAACGTGTAGCTACCAGAGGTGACGCCCACCACGTCAGGCTATCTCGCACCCGAAGGCTCACCGTGGCACGTACATCGGCATGGCGAATACCAGAACCGGAACCGGCGCATTTTTGGCCGCCTGTCGCCTCTCGCGGGCGGGGTCGGGTAGGTGCGATCCAACCTTCGGCGCGTACGGAGCCGGCGGGTTCCGGGAGAGGGCCCGGCGCGGTCCTGCCCTGACCTCGGTAGGGGGCTCGCCGGGACCCGAGCCCGGCAAGGCCGGTGTACCGATAAATAAGACTTCCTTGACAAGTTAATTTGTCGGTCATAGCCTGTGGTCATGCAGGACATCGCCGTGATCGAGGATCCGGCCGCCGCCGAGGTCTCGCTGGACCCCATCCGGGCCCGGCTGCTGGCCGAGCTGAGCGAGCCCGCCTCCGCGACCATGCTGGCCACCAAGGTCGGCCTGCCCCGGCAGAAGGTCAACTACCACCTCAAGACGCTTGAGGCGCACGGGCTCGTCGAGATGATCGAGGAGCGGCGCAAGGGCAACGTCAACGAGCGCATCATGCGCGCGACCGCGGCCTCCTACGTGATCTCCCCGGTCGCGCTGGCGTCCGTCGAGCCCGACCCGGCCCGCTCTCCCGACCAGCTGTCGGCCGGCTGGCTGCTGGCCGTCGCGGCCCGGCTGGTCCGCGACGTCGGGGCGCTCATCGCCGGCGCCGCCAAGGCGCGCAAACGCGTCGCGACCTTCGCGATCGACACCGAGGTGCGCTTCGCCTCGGCCGCCGACCGGGCCGCGTTCGCCCAGGAGCTTGCCGGGGCCGTCACGACCCTGGTGTCCAAGTACCACGACCAGTCCGCCGAGCACGGCCGCGACCACCGGATCGTCGTCGCCGTCCACCCGAGCATGAAGGAAACCCGATGACGCACCCGTTCGAGCTGAGCCAGGAGATCGAGCTCAGCGCCACGCCCGAGCAGGTCTGGGACGCGATCGCGACCGGGCCGGGCGTCGACTCCTGGTTCATGGGACGCACCGAGATAGGCACCGCCGAGGGCGGCCCGGCGAACCTGACCATGCTGGGCCACACCGAGCAGGCCACGATCACCGCCTACGAGCCGGGCGCCCGCCTGGCGACCCGCGGCGCGCCGGCCCCCGACGGCCGGTTCATGGCGCTCGAATACCTCATCGAGGGGCGTGGCGGCGGCACGACCGTGCTGCGGATCGTGCAGAGTGGCATGCTCGGCGACGACTGGGAGACCGAGTTCGAGGCGATGCAGGCCGGCTGGCCCATCTACCAGGAGACCCTCAAGCAGTACCTCGCGCACTTCATCGGCCGCACCCCATCGGTCACCACGGCCTTCCGGCCCGGAGTGGGCGGCCCGGACGCCGTCTGGAAGACCGTCACCCAGGAACTGGGCGTCACGCAGGACGTCGCCGAGGGCGACGACGTCCGTCTCCCGGACGGCTCCGCCGGGGTCGTCTACTACGCGAACCTGCCCGTCAACCTGGGCGTTCGGACGGACGAGGGCCTGTACCGGTTCATCCACTCCGGTACCGACCGCGGCGACGCCCTCGTGCTCGGTCACCAGAACTTCGCGGGCCGTGACGAGCAGTCCGCGTGGGACACCTGGATGGCCGAGCACTTCGGCTGACCGGCCGGTCCCGGTCAGCCCGTCAGGTAACACCTTCATCCCTCGCGCCGCGACCAGATCAGCGGCGCCGGAAACCAGCAACGCAACCCCAGAGGAGCCAGTCCCATGCGCATCGTGATCATTGAGTTCATGAGCTTGGACGGCGTCGTGCAGGCGCCGGGCGGACCCGACGAGGACACCGACGGTGGCTTCGCCCACGGCGGCTGGTCGCACCCGTTCTTCGATGCTGAAGTGATGGGCGGCGCCTTCGACGACGCGGTGGCCAAGGCCGGGGCACTGCTGTTCGGGCGCCGCACCTGGCAGACGATGGCCGCGGCGTGGCCCGAGCGGGCCGGCGACCCGTTCGCCGACCGGATGAACTCCATTCCGAAGTACGTCGTGTCCAAGACGCTGGGCGACGACGAGCTGACCTGGAACAACACCACCCGCATCCCCGGCGACGAGGCCGTCGCCGACATCAGGAAGCTGCACGAGAGCGACGGCGGCGATCTGGTGGTGATGGGGAGCCCCACGCTCGCGCGCACCCTGCTGAGCGAGGGCCTGGTCGACGAGCTCCGACTCATGATCACGCCGGTGCTTCTCGGTGGCGGAAAGACGATCTTCCCCGACGACGGCGCGTCGCGCACGTTCGAACTGGCCTCCACGGTCATCAGCGACAAGGGCGTGCACGTGTGCACCTACCGGCCGGTCGCCGAGGGGTAGGCCGGGGCGACGGTGCCGCTGTAGCGCGGATTCCCGATCGCCGCCGGGGAGCCCTGGGCCGGGGACCGCACGGTCAGGCGCCGAAGAACTCGACGAGTACGGGGACGATCGCGTCCGGGGCCACGTCGTGGGTCTGGTCCGAGTGCCGTCTCCGACCTCGGCCATGAACGGCGGTTCGTAGAACGCCGGCCTGGTGATGCCGGGGCCGGCCGCCGCGGTCGCCAGGGTGAGAGCCGCACCGGAGCAGACAGCATGGACGTATGCCTCGCCACCGGCCCGCGTGATGAGGGCTTGGAGGTCCTCGACCTCGCGGGCGACCGCGTGCGGCATGGTGTCGGAGCTCTCGCCCCGGCCGCGACGGTCATAGGTGTAGACGGTGAAGGCATTCGGTCAATGCGTCGGCGGACTGCTCAACGCGCGGCCGATGAAGCGCAGCGCGTCCGCCTGTCTGAGGACCGCGGCCGGTCCGACATGGCCCGCGTTCGCCATCACCCGATAGTCGTGGGCCACATCGAGGTCCCACAGCAATCGGTGCAGGTATTCGGATCCGTCCTGCAGCCGGAACTCGTCGGCGCCGCCGCAGTCGACCAGGATGGCAGGCCGGTGGCGACGCAGATCGTCGACATTGGCGCGGAGCCGGCCGTAGACACTGTTGTGCGCGTAGGCGGCCGGGTCGTTCGCTCCCGCGCCCATGGTCAGGTGCAGGTCGCGCAACACGCCGGGAAGGTTCTCGTCGGGCACCTTGTCCATCCGTTCGCCAGGGAAGATCGCCGGTGAGAGCGCGGCGACGGCCCGGTAGCGTTCAGGGTGCCGGAAGCCCAGTTTGAGGGCGCCGTACCCGCCCATCGAGGCGCCGATGACCGCCGTCTCCGGGGCGAGAGGACCGTGCTCCTTCGCGAGGTGCTGCGGGAACTCGTCGGCGACGAGTGTTTCCCAGGACGGACCGTCGGGATGGTCGATGTAGAAGCCGCCGTGGGTCGGCGTGCTCGGGCAGGCGACGACGGCCCGAGGCAGCTCGTCGCGTGTCCAGCCGTCGTCGTAGAGCGGCTTGGCCATATCGAGCGACGCGGAGGATGACATCGCGCCGTGCAGGTGCAGAATCAGTGGCAGCCGCTCGCCGTCTCGCCAGGACGGCGGCGTGAGAACGCGGTAGTCGACGCGGGTGCCTGTCGACGTCGACTGGAAGCTCGCTTCGCGGATTTCACCGAAGCCCATGACCGTTCTCGCTCCCTCACGTTGCGAAGCGCCGGGGCAGCGCCGGTCGGGATGCTACCGAGGTCAGGTAGCGGCGGTACAGCCATTAACGGTGAGATCGATCCTGGGCCCCGGGGTCGTCAATGGACAAACCTGCCTTCGAGCCCGCCATGTTCTCGGTTCGGTCGAGTGAGCTGCCGGGTTTCCCGCCCGATGCCCGGGTGCTCATCGTCAACTGCGACACGTCGCCAAAGGCCCGCGAACTCCTTCAGCGAGAGGGCATCGCCGTGATCGACCACCGGACCATCCAACGGGCATGGTCCCGGCCCGGCGCACCCCGATGGGTCGGCGGCGCGCCTTCCCACTCGACGGCGGCGGTGTGACCGGCCCGGCGTACCCGGAGCCGGCGGTTGTAAGAACCTGGAGCCGGAAGCGCGGATGTTGACACCGGGTCAGCCCAGGACCGTACGGCACGGCTCATCCCGGCGGATGAACTCCGCCCAGGAGATGACGTACTTCGGGACGATCCCTTCGATGAGCTGCGCCTATAGCGTTGCTCCGTGTCCGAGCCGCGTCCGCTGATCGCTCGGCGGCTGCGTCCCGGCCACTGGGTGGCCCTGGACGCCGCCGCCGCGGTGCTGCTCGGCGCGGGCTTTTCCGCCGCGGCGCTGTTACAGGGCAGGGTCGTGACGGTGCCGTTGCTCCTCGCCTCCTGGCTGCCTCTCGCCGTGCGCAGGAGGTGGCCCGGTCCCGTGTTCTATTGGGTGCTCGCCGCCGCGACACTCGCCGGGCTCGCAGGTGAGAGCGAGTCGTACCTGGTCGTGGCGGTGGCGCTGCACATGGTGGCGCTCTCGGAACCTCGGCGGCCCGCGGTCGTCGCGCTCGTCGTCTCCCTGCTGGTAGTGGCGGCCGTGGGCTCCCGGCAATCGTCATGGGCACAGGCGTTGTCGCTGACCGCGTTCGCGTGGCTGCTGCTCGGCCTGTCCTGGACCGTGGGCATGGCCGTACGCGAGCAGCGGGCGCACGCCGCTCGCGCGATCCGGCAATCGGCACGCCAGGCCGTGACGGACGAGCGGTTGCGGATCGCCCGCGAGCTGCACGACGTCGTCGCGCACAGCCTGAGCGTGATCACCGTCAGAGCGGCCATCGCCAACCACGTCGCGGAGACTCATCCCGAGGAGGCGCGGCGCGCGCTCGCCCTGGTCGAGGAGACCGGCCACGCCGCCCTCGCCGACATGCGCCTCGTGCTCGGCACGCTGCGCCCCGCCCCCGCCTCCACCCATCGCGACGGGGGAACCGGCGGGATCGGTTCCGCTCCGGGGCTGGCCGGCATCCCGGCCCTGGCCGCCGGAGCGCGGGCGGCCGGAGTCGCGGTCGACCTCCGCGTCGACCTGGAGCCGACCGTCTCCGAAGGCGTGGGGCCGGCGGTTTACCGGATCGTTCAGGAGGCGCTGACCAATGTGATCAAGCACGCCGCCCCGACGCGCTGCCAGGTCACGGTCGCGCCCGGAGAGCCCGGCGAGGTGATGGTCGTGGTCAGTGACGAGGGCCCGTCCGGCCCTCGCCCCCTGGCACCGCCCGGTGGGAGTGGCGGTCAGGGCCTGGCCGGGATGCGGGAAAGGGCCGCCCTGTACGGCGGGACGCTGTCGGCCGGTCCGCGACCAGGGTACGGGTTCGTCGTGGAGGCGCGTCTGCCCGTCCCGGCACCTTGAGCAGGAGGAGATCACCTGATGGGCGCGATCACGAACGAAGGCGCACGATCCGGCGGCGGAGCGTCCAGAGTGCTCGTGGCCGACGACCAGCATCTGCTTCGCACCGGGTTCCGGCTGCTCATCGAGAGCGCCCCGGACCTGGCGGTGGTCGGTGAGGCGGGCACCGGGCGCGACGCCGTCGACCTGGCCAGGCGGCTACGGCCGGACATCGTCCTGATGGACGTGCGCATGCCCGACCTCGACGGCCTGGAGGCGACCAGGAGGATCCGCACCGACCCCGTCACCGCCGACGTGAAGGTCCTCATCCTCACCACCTTCGACCTCGACGAGTACGTCTACGCCGCGCTCCGCGCCGGAGCCAGCGGCTTCCTGCTCAAGGACACCCGTCCGGGCGATCTGCTCGCCGCCCTGCGCGTGATCGCCGCCGGTGAGGCACTGCTGGCGCCCACGGTGACCAGGCGGTTGATCGCCGAGTTCTCCCGCCATACGCCCGGCGACCCCGGGGCGCCGAACGTCGACCTCGGCCGGATCACCGATCGCGAGCGCGAGGTGCTGTTGCTGATCGCCCGTGGTCTCACCAACACCGAGATCGCCGTACGGCTGGGCGTCGGCCTGGCCACGGTCAAAACGCACATCCGCCGCCTGATGGCCAAACTCGACGCCCACGACCGTGCCCACCTCGTCATCGCCGCGTACGAGAGCGGGCTGGTCAGTGCATCGAGCGGCCGCTGACCACTGCGGGATGCGCGGACCTCGCCCCACTGCTCCGACCAAGGACGTAGTGCTGCGGGCTGATCTCTCCCGATGGCCGAGCACCGCCGTCCTGTCTCGGGCTGACCCGAAGTCCATGCCGCGGGCCGAGGTCAGGGACCAAGCCGTACGGAACCGTAGAAGCATGATCAGAACAAGAGTCGCGGTCTTCGTCGCCGCGCTGCTCACGCTTTCTGTAACCGCGACCGCAGGCGCCTCCGTGGCGGCCGACACCGAACCGGTGAGATTCACCCTGCCGAAACCCTCCGGACCGTACAAGATCGGCACGGTCTCGTTGCATCTGGTCGACGAGTCGAGGACGGAGCCGTGGGTGGGCGCCCTGCAAAAGCGCGAGCTGATGGTCAGCCTGTGGTATCCGGCACGCGACGTGCGCAAGCGCCCCCTCGCCCCGTGGATGCCACGCGCCGCCACCGACCGCTACCTCGGCTCCCTGGGACTGGCACCCGGCAGCGTGACGTTCGGCCGGACCAGCGGCCACGAGGGGGCACCCGTCGACCGGCGTCTCGGCCGGCTGCCGGTCGTGCTGTACTCCCCGGGCGCCAACGCCTCACGGTCCTTCGGCACCGGTGTGGTGGAGGACCTGGCCAGCCACGGGTATGCGGTGGTCACGATAGACCACACCTATGACGCGGCCGTGGTGGAGTTCCCCGGTGGCCGGGTCACCGTGAACCCCGACGGGGAGATCACCGACTTCGACAAGGCCGCGAAGGTACGCGCCGACGACGCCCGGTTCGTGCTGAACCAGCTGGCCGCGCTCCAGGCCGGCGGTAATCCCGACGCGGACCGCAGGAAGCTCCCCACGGGGCTGCGCGGTGCCCTCGACCTGCGGCGGATCGGCATGTTCGGCCACTCTCTGGGCGGAGCGGCCACCTCGTCCGCCATGTACGCCGACCAGCGCATCAAAGCCGGGATGGGCCTGGACGGAGCCGCGCTGGGGCCGGTCGTCGACGGCGGGCTGAACCGGCCGTACCTCGTCGTGGACACGCCAGGAAAGGGCGGCATGGCCACCAACCCCCAGTTGCGGAAATTCTGGTCGAACCTGCGCGGCTGGCGGCTCAACCTGACCCTGAACGGAGCCGCGCACAACTCCTTCGGCGATGACGCGCTCATCCTGCCCCTGGTCGCGCCACTGCTGAAACTGTCCAACCAGGAGCTCCGGGAACTGGTGGGCACCATTCCGGCCGCGAGAGCGTTGGCCTTCCAGCGCGCCTATCCCCGGGCCTTCTTCGACCTGCACCTGCGCCACCGCGGTCATCTGCTGGACGGTCCCTCCAGGCGTTTCCCCGAGGTGAGACATACCCGCTAGTGGCAGGCGCGGTGTGAAGAGGCGCCGGTCGGACGCGACCCGAGCCTGGTCGCGCGGAGCACGAAGGGTTCGGTGCGGCTCGGAGAGATGGACACAAGCCATCCGCAAGTGCCCGTCCCTAGGCTTCTCGCCGGTGAGCCGCCCAGGTCACCCCGATCATTTCGTTCGCCTCGGAAAGGGGATCTCTCAATGGCGGTCAAGAACGGTTCGAAGGCCGCCCTGACCCGGATCAACAGGTGCGGGCGGGAAGGGGCGTCCGTGCTCAGCCTGAGCGGGCTGAAGCTGACGGAGCTGCCCGAGCGGATGAGGGACCTGACGCAGCTGCGCGAGCTCGACCTGACCTTCAACGAGCTGACCGAGCTTCCCGAGTGGCTGGGCGACCTCACCGGTCTCACCCGGCTCCGCCTGTCCTACAACAACCTCGCCGGGCTCCCCGAACGGCTGGTGAACCTGACCGCCCTCACCGAACTCGACCTCGGCCACAACAAGCTGGCTCGGATTCCCGAGTGGCTCGGCGAGTTGACCTCTCTCACCGGCCTCTCCCTGTTCGGCCTCCGGCTGACCGGGCTTCCCGACTCCTTGCGAAAGCTCACCGCTCTCACCAGGCTCTCCCTGAGCGGCGGCTGGGAGCCGTTCGACATTCCCGACTGGGTGGGCGACCTCACCGCGCTCACCTCGTTCGGCGTGACGCACTGCCGGCCGCCCGTCGGCCTTCCCGAGTCACTGGGCAATCTCACCGCGCTCACCGAGCTCCGCCTCGGTTACAACCACATGGAGGAGGTTCCCGACTGGCTCGGCAACCTCACCGCGCTCACCGAGCTGGAACTGCAAACCAACCGGCTGACCAGCCTGCCGGAGTCGATGCGCGCCCTCACCGCGCTTACCAGGCTCGAACTGCAGGACAACCGGCTGACCGAGCTTCCCGAGTGGCTGGGCGACCTCACCGCGCTCACCAGGATCGGCCTGTGGGACAACCGGCTGACGAGCCTGCCGAAGTCGATCGGTAACCTCACTGGTATCCCCTGGCTCTACCTGTGGGGCAACGAACTGGCCGAGCTCCCCGGGTCGCTGGGCGACCTCACCGGCCTGACCAAGCTCGACCTGCACGACAACCGGCTGACCGAGCTTCCCGAGCCGCTGCGGAACCTCACCGCGCTGACCGAGCTCGATCTGCGCGGCAACCGGCTGGCGGAGGTCCCCGAATGGTTCCCGGACCTCACCGCGCTGACCACCCTCCGTCTCGGCGACAACGACCCGCAGCCCACGGTCCCGGCCTCCCTGCGCCTGCTCGCCCGGACCTCGCCGCAGTGGCGCCGCTTCCTGGCGAGCCGCAACCGCTGATCTCCCGCCGCCTCCGGTCGAGCGTCGGCCCGAACGGAGCGGGGAAGACGACCGCGCCGGCCATGGCCGGCGGGCTGCTGCGCCCGGACGAGGGCACGGCGTTCGTGTCCTCGGGGTGGCCGCCGCGGAGTGATGTTAAGAAAACTAGACACGATGTTGGCTTTGCCTTACATTCGAGGCATGTCATCCGAAGAGAAGAGCGCCTGGATCATGGGCGTGGTCGCGGTGTGCGGGTACGCGGCCTACCTCGTCCTCGTTCTGGGGCGAGCGGACGGTGTCCCGCTCACCGAGGTCCCGTACGTGTCGACGATGCTGTGGAGCATCGGTGCCG
This sequence comes from Streptosporangium sp. NPDC001681, assembly GCF_040298085.1. Classification (NCBI taxonomy): domain Bacteria; kingdom Bacillati; phylum Actinomycetota; class Actinomycetes; order Streptosporangiales; family Streptosporangiaceae; genus Streptosporangium; species Streptosporangium sp. NPDC001681. The sequence continues at coordinate 56,096 of NZ_JBEOZN010000053.1, forward strand.
CGATCGTGGTGTCGATCGTGCTGCGCATCGCGGTCGCGATCGCCTCACCCAAGGACGCCGGCAAGAAGGACCAGCGTGACCGGGAGATCTACAGATTCGGCGAGTACACCGGCCAGTCGTTCGTCGTCATCGGCGGGGTGGCGGCGCTCGGCGTGTCGCTGGCCGAGCTGGACCACTTCTGGATCGCCAACGTCGTCTATCTGATGTTCGTCCTGTCCGCGGTCGTCGGATCCATCGCGAAGATCTTCGCCTACCGCCGGGGCTTCTGGCCGTGGTGAAGCCGACCAGGGTCACCAACACGATCCGCGCCCTCCGGTTCGCGCACGGAGAGATGACGCAGGCGGAGCTGGCGGACTGCATCGGCGTGACCCGCCAGACCGTCATCGCCATCGAGCAGGCCCGCTACTCGCCTTCGCTGGAGATGGCCTTTCAGATCGCCCGGGTGTTCGACGTCTCGCTCGACGATGTCTTCCAGTACGCGGACAGTGAAGGAGAGACACGGTGAAGGCAATCGTCCAGGACAGGTACGGCTCCCCCGACGTCCTGGAACTCAGGGAGATCGACAGGCCGGTGATGGGGGACGACGACCTGCTCGTACGGGTGCACGCGGCCGCCGTCGATCCGGGCGTCTGGCATCTCATGACAGGTCTGCCGTATCTGGCGCGCGTCATGGGCTTCGGGTTCCGCAGGCCCAAGGTCCGGGTCCGGGGGATGGACGTCGCGGGGCGCGTCGAGGCGGTCGGCGGGAACGTGACCCGGTTCAAACCGGGTGACGAGGTGTTCGGCACCTGCGACGGAGCCTTCGCCGAGTACGCCTCCGCCCGGCAGGACAGCTTCGCGCCGAAGCCGGCGAACCTCACCTTCGAGCAGGCGGCGGCCGTTCCGGTCTCGGCCTGCACCGCCCTGAAGGGTCTTCGCGAGGCGGGGAGGGTGCAGCCGGGGCAGAAGGTCCTGATCATCGGTGCGGGGGGAGGCGTGGGGACGTTCGCGGTGCAGCTGGCCAAGGCGTTCGGCGCGGAGGTCACCGGCGTGTGCGGCACGACCAAGGCGGACCTGGTCCGATCGATCGGCGCCGACGACGTCATCGACTACACCCGCGAGGACTTCGCGGACCGGGCGCGCCACTACGACCTCATCCTCGACACCGCCGGGAACCGCCCGCTGTCACACCTCCGGCGTGCCCTCACTCCCCGGGGAACCCTCGTCATCGTCGGAGGCGAGCGGGGAGGGCGGTGGATCGGAGGCAACGATCGCCAGCTCCGGGCGCTCATGCTCGCACCGTTCGTGGGGCAGCGGCTGCGCGGGCTCTTCTCGATGCCGCGTGCGGAGGACCTTCGGCTGCTGAGGGAGCTGATCGAGGCGGGCAAGATCACGCCGGTCATCGACAGGACGTACCCGCTGGGCGAGGTTCCCGAGGCCATCCGGTATCTGGAGAAGGGGCACGCGCGCGGCAAGGTCGTCATCACCGTGTGAGATGTGACCGGCGGGGGCGCGCCTTTCAACGCGCCGTTGCCCCTGCCGCGAGGGCTGTCATCGCCGGCCGGTGCTCGACGTGATCGCGGGATCTCCGAATTGGATTCCAGTGTCTGGGGATGCTCTTCATCGTTCTCCGCACACGCTCGGGGGAATCAGCGCCACGATCAATCGAAGGGCTGATAGCCGCTCGGTCGTGAGTACACTCTGTTATGCTCTGCGTACTCAGGGTAGTGATGCGGTCGGTTGGTCGTGGTCTTGTCGTAGCCGGCAAGGGTTTCGCTTTCCTGGGGTGTTGATCGTGCTCGCGGTCATGTCGCCCAGAGTTGCGGGAGACGTTGAACGCTCGTGGAGCCGATGTGAGACCAGGCCGTAAGGCCGGGCGGTTGGCGGTGAAGCGGGAACTCCCGAAAGGGAGAACGCTCATGTCGTAAGGCGTGGGCTGTTTGGGGGCGCGCTCACCAGAACACACTCACGAGTAACGGCATGACGACACGTATTCCGCCGTTGCCCGAGGGCGAAAGGGGCGAGCAGGCACGACGCCTGCTCGACGGGCTGGCCGTGGGAGGTGACCGGGTGCCGATGACCGTCGGCTTCTACACGATGACGGCGATGGCGCCGAACATCTTCGGCGTCGAGATCGACCCCGGCCTGGCGGGTGCCTCGTGACCGGCCGGCTGGAGGGGTACGCCGCGATCATCACCGGGGCCGGACAGATTCCCGGCCAGATGATCGGGAACGGCAGGGCGACGGCACTGATCTTCGCCCGGGAGGGCGCCAGACTCGTCCTCATCGACCGTGACCTGGACTCGATGCTGGTCACGGCGGGATTGGTCGAGGAGCAGGGCGGAACCGCGGTCACCGTCCAGGGGGACGTGTCGGTGGCCGACGACTGGTCGACCGCGGTCGCCACCTGCGTCGAGAGCTTCGGCCGCCTCGACGTGGTGCACCACAACGTGGGCGTGGCCATCGGCGACGGCTCTCCCACCTCCGTCGAGCCCGACGACTGGGCACGGAACATGATGATCAACTCTGGCAGCATCCTGCTGATGGCCCGGGCGGTGCTCCCCGTGATGCGGGCCGCCGAGCGTGGTGTGATCACCAACATCTCCTCCATCGCGGCCATTGCCGGAAACCCCTCTCCCGGCAATCCGCCCATCACCTACAAGATGTCCAAGGCGGCCATGAACGCCGCGACCCAGCAGATGGCCCTGGAGAACGCCCGCTACGGAATCCGGGTCAACGCCATCATGCCGGGCCTCATCGACACCCCGATCGGCGTCGACCTGGGCGCGACGGAGTACGGCATGGACAAGGAGGAGAGGGAGGACTACGAGGCCCGTCGCCACCAGCGGGTCCCGCTCAAGGGCGGCATGGGTACGGCATGGGACATCGCCAACGCGGCCCTCTTCCTGGCTTCGGAGGAGGCCCGCTTCATCACCGGCGTCCTGCTCCCGGTCGACGGAGGCCAGAGTGCCAGGGTCGGCTGAGACCCTTTTCGACCGCCTGGCTCATCACTGACGCTCCTGCGGAAAGCTCACAGCCGGGAAAGTGCTGCCAGCGTGGTGTCGAGGTTCTGCACGCGGCCGGGGAGTTCCTGCCCGTGCCACCAGACGATGTCCTCGATCTCGTCGTCGGGGGTGAACGCGCCGTGTGGCGCGGCTTCGTCGGCCTGGTAGAGGGCCGCGTACTCGGTGCGTCGTTCGGGTCCGAGGACATACTCGGCGTACCCGGAGAAGATCAGCCGGGTGATGTGGAAGCCGGTCTCCTCGTGGAGTTCACGCACGGCGGCCTGGCGTGGCGTCTCTCCCGCATCGATCATTCCGCCCGGTAGTTCCCACTTCTGGCGGTAGCGGTTGAACACCAGAAGCAACCGGCCGCGAGACCACAGGGCGACCAGGGCGAGAGGGAGCGGGGCGTCGCCGGGAGGCACGGCCTCGGCGCCGCGGTGAAAGGCGGTCAGCTCGTTGCCGGCGTCGTCGACCGCGAGAGAAGGCAATTGCCGGTCCCCGTCCTTCCCCTGTGCCACGGGTTCGACCTGCTCGGCTCTACCTCGCACAGTGTGGGTGCGCTCCCGCCGGAGGTGGCGGGTGCCATGCGGCCATGGTCCGCATGGCAC
>NZ_JBEOZN010000054.1:0-59558 GCF_040298085.1 Streptosporangium sp. NPDC001681
GCCGGGCTCGCGGCGTAGCGGGTGCCGAACAGGTCACGCCCGTAGGACAGTTCCATCCGCTTGGGATCCAGCGCCCACACTTGCGCCAGGCCCGCTCGCGTAGCGGGTAGTAGGCCGCGGATCGTCGACCAGATGACCGAGCCCTTGCCCGCCCCGGTGGCCCCGGCGACCAGGACATGAGTGCCGTGGACCTTCAGAAGCCAGGGCTTGCCGTCCTCGCACGTGCCGACCTCCACCGGCCCCACCGACGCCTCAGCCGGAACGGGTACGGCTGGGAGCGGTGTGGCGAGGGAAGACGAGCAGTAGCCGGCCCGAGCGTGCGATGGAGACTCGGCAGGATCGAGCGCCGAAGCCGTGGGCGAGGTGGTCGGTGCGGTCGGCCCAGTCCTTGACCGACTGCCCGGTGAGCATCCGCACCGTGACCAGGTCGGCCCACGAGGTACAGGTGACACGGACGATGCGGGGAAGGTAGTCCCGGCCGCGTAAGTGTCGCCCGAGCCCGGAGATGATCATTACCGGTTGCCAGTGGCGCCGGTAGATCCACACCAGCCGCCACCAGGCCAGCAGCCGCCAGCCCACCAGCCGCAGGAACGAGGGACGGGCGAGGAGGCACCACGTGGTGAGGCCGAGCGGAACCAGGACGACGAGGCCGAGGCCCCAGCGCCAGCCGTAGAAGTAGGTGAGCGCGCCGGGGGTGAGGGCGACGGCCGAGGCGATCGGGTGGCGCCACAGCAGCCGTACGAGACCGGCCAGCAGCCGCCACGTGAAGATCAGAATCGTGAGGGCCGCTGGGGTGCGGACGACAGCCGGGCGGAAGACGACGGCGGTATCGGGGGTCGTGGAGACGAGGTGCTGCGCCTCGTCGCCGGGCAGTTTCTTGAACATTAGGCTGGGGGCCTTCCTTGAATTCGCGTGAGAGGGAGAACCAAGGGGCCGCCGGAAGTTGGCGCTTCTGGCGGCCCCGCTTACGGGCCAGGCCGCCTTGTCCTGCCCGGCCTGGTCGGAGCCGGCGAGTTGTTCGGTGTGCAGGCGCTCGCAGTCGGCCAGGTAGCGCGCGGAAGCGGCGAAGATCTCCCGGGCGAGGTTCACGTCCCGTTCGGTGACCGGCCCGCCGCCCGTGGTGGTGACCGTCATCTGTGCCTCAGTGCTGGACAGGGTCAGGAACGGTCGCTCACCGTCGCCCCCGAACGCCTTGGCCGACATGTCCGAGGTGCAGAAGGAGACATCGGGTGACGCCCTCACGAATCGACGCGGTGACGTAGGTGTAGGGCTTGTGCTCACTCACGCGGCCACGTCCTTACCGGCCGAGGCCGAAGCACTCTGCCGAGCGGGAGCTGCAGCAGAGCGGGGAGCGCGCATCGCCGTTGCCCGGATGGACCAGGCCAGGCGACCGGTGTTCTGGGCGACGTAGGCGGTGGCGGTCATGCCGTCGAACTCGACCGGCACGAACGGCAGACCGGGCAGCGCAACCGGGACGACTGCTGAACCGGGGACAGGATCTTGACCGAGACCGTCTTCTGGCCGGCCTTGACGGTTGGATCGGCGTCCATTACCGCGACCTGCCACACCAGCTCTCCGGTGTTCTTGTCCTTGGCGTAGACGGTGTGGCCCTTGGACGAGGCGTCGAAGTCCTTGACCTGCTCGACCTCGCCGACGATGTAGCAGCCGTGCGGGAAGACCTGTGTGAAGCTGATCGGGATGGGGCCTTGGATGGCCATGGGGGTTCCTCTCCTTGAGCGGCAACCAGATGGCTGGTTGTTCACTTGTCCGCTTAAGTTGAAAGTAGCCTACGACCACTCGTCCGCACAAGTGATTGAGTCTAGCGGGCCACGAAGACCTGCCATGCCACAGGAAGTCATAGCTATCGACTGCCAGCGCATCCGCACTCCAGTTATGTGGCGACCCAGGGATCGGTGTGGAGATTGCCGCCACGCGGCGGATCAAAGTATCTTCATATCAAGATAAATATGAGGAGTTGTGATGCTGCATCACGTGCTGCTGGCCTGTCCCCCTGGAAGCGAGCCGGTCTTGCGCGACTTCTACGAAGGCGTACTCGGCCTGGCCGAGATTCCCAAGCCCCCCGCTCTCGCCACTCGCGGCGGGTGCTGGTTTCGCGGCCATGGCATCGAACTGCACCTGGGTGTCGAGGCCGACTTCCGCCCCGCTCGCAAGGCACACCCAGGTCTCTTGGTCCGCGACATCGACCAGTGGGCCCAGCGGCTGAGCAACGCCGGCTATCCGGTCGACTTCGACGATGACTTCCCAGGAATGCGCCGCTTCCACAGTGAAGATCCCCACGGCAACCGCCTGGAGTTCCTCGAACCGCTTCCCTGATGTCGGTGTACAGGTAGATGTGCACAGGCATGTACGTACAGGCTTGGTGCGTAGGCGGCGGCCCACTCCCGGCAAGAAGCTCAGCGCGGCGACGGCAGCACGGCCAGCTCGCAGGCGTAGGCGTCAGCCGGCGCGCTCAGCACCCAGACGATCATCGCAGCCAGCGTCTGCGGCCGGATGCACAACTCGGGATCGTACGGGCGCCCGAAGGCGCTCCTGACCTCACCCAGGTGATCGGTCGCCGTCGCCGCGGGATAGACCGTGGTGACGCGTATCCCATGGGCGGCCTCCTCCTCACGCAGTGAATCGGCCAGTTCCCGAAGTGCCGCCTTGCTGGCAACGAACGCCGACCAGCGGGGGACACCGGTCATCCCGGGCGAGGCGTTGACGAAGATCACATGGCCCCTGGACCGCCGCAACGCGGGCAGCGTCAGCCGTACCAGTTCGGCGGCGGAGGCCACGTTCACCGCCAGCGTCCGCCGCCACGTCTCGGGGCCGGCCTCGGCGACGGCCTCCACGGAGGAGATTCCCGCGCAATGCACCAGCGCCTGCACATCTCCCAGTTCCCCCGCGTCCTCCAGCCCTCCCACGGCAGCGGCCAGCGTCCCGGGTTCAGCCAGATCCGCCTCAATCCCCCGCACATTAAGCCGCCCGACATCGCGCCCCACGGCAGTCACCCGATGCCCGGCCTCTACGAGCGCGCTGACCAGCGCCGTCCCGATCCCTCCGGTGGCTCCGGTCACCAGCACATTTCCCATGAGACTCACTTTCTTCGCGGCGCAGTACCTGATCATCGCCCCCGGAGAAGTGGCACACAACCTCGTGTACTTCTGTCCGTACCTGCCTCTGCACTTGAACCCGTACACCGACACCAAGCGCCCAGGCCGTCCGTGAACGGTTGGCGCCCTACGGCCTGGGCGGAGGGAACTACCGCTGGTTGCCTTCAACGTGCTGGCCGACGCAGAGCTCGGCCAGATAAAGGCGCTACTGATCCGTGGCCAGCAGGACAGGTGGTGGCACTTCGAGGCTTCCTGCGTCACCGATGCCTGGCACAACGCCTAGTCAGCTCACCTGATAGACGTCCTGGAGTTCGTGAAGGTCACCGGGGAGAGCCACGCTCATCACCAGGAGCACAGCCCCGGCAGCGTCATGCACGGTGGCCAGCACCCCAAGGACGGGCTTGGCGGAGCCGAGCAACTCGGCCTCTTCCTTGGTCGGGTTGCGCGCGGTCAGCCGCTCGGTGACGTGATCGAAGCGTAGGTGCTTGACCGCCTGGAGATGATGTCGCACCCCGCGCGCCAGCGGTTCGGGCTTGTCGACGTCGGTGCCCAACGCGATCTCCAGCGGGAACCACAGGGTCTCCACCGCCGACACCCGGCCACCTTGCTTGGCCACGCGTCGACGTGAGATCACCGGCGTCTTGTCCTCCACACCGAGCAGGTGGGCGATGTGACGGGGAGCCGGAACCCGGGCAACGTCAGTGACCGTCTCGCCGCTCTCGGACTGCTCGGTCACCGCCAGGCCCGGCCGGATGCGATCGGCGGCGCTCTCGGGACGGCCCTTCACGAACGAGCCGCGGCCGTGCTCACGCTCGATCCAGCCTTGCATGGCCAGCGTCTGAAGCGCCCGCACCACCGTCGTGCGGCCCACCCCGAACTCCCGGACGAGCTGCGTCTCCGAGGGCAGCATGTCGCCGGCCGCGTACTGCCCGGCCTCGATACGCTCCTGAATCGTGCCCATCACCTGGGCATACTTCGGAGGGGCGAAATCCCTGCTCATCTTAACCGCCCGATCGCTCTACCACTTGTCTGCACAAGCACACTACCGGCTGAGGGCAGCCCTGTCAGGACCACAGCAGCGACAGGCGACTACCTCGCCAGCCCGGCCAGAATCCTGATCCACACCACCCGTCCCTGAGCAGGCGACCACGCCTCACTGTGAAACACGGTCACCCGATTTTTGTCCTGAACCGTGCGCCGAATGAACGACAGCCCGCCCGCATCGCACAATTCGTAAAACGTCACCCGATGCTCATGACAGGTCCAGGCCACTACCCGAACCCGCCCGAAACGACGCGACCTATTCCAGGTCAAAGACGTGCATCCAGGAGCAGCCGGTACGAGATGATGCGCCATGCACGACACTCCCCGCCGGGGAGGATTCTCGCTCATGATTCCTGCCGCTCGAAACGCACCGACCCGGCCGGGTCCACGGTGGCGTGAAAGATCACCTGCCGTGACCAGTCGTCCTGCACGGCGCTGAAGTCGTACACCCGGTGCGTGATGCGGCCCCAGACCGTCGCGGGCGACTCCATCCGACGCAGCTCCGTGCGCAGCGTGTCCATCGCCGTGGCCTGCCCCGAACTGATCCCGCACGGTCCGAGCTCGTCGGTTTCGCCGGAGGTGATGAACACCTCCCACTCGAACCTCTCGACGAGCTGTTCGGTGCCGCCGCAGTAGATGCAGTCCTCCTGCGCCGAGAATTCCAGGTGAAGGCCCATGGCCGCCACGCATCCACGACGGGTGACTATCTTCCAGCCGCGCCCGTCGCACTCCGTGCACTTAACCGGTGTTGTCATGCCGAAAAGAATGTCCGGGCGAACTTTTCCGCCCTATCCCGCGCAGGTATACCACCAAGAATATAGAGTCCCGTTCTGCGGCAATGCACCACTTCGGAGCCGATGACCGAAGGATGGAATGCATGGGAACGCTTTCAATCCGATCGAGATTCCGGCACGGGTCTGGGACAGCGACGAAAGCCAAGAAATTCTTAAGAACCGTGACGCGATGGGGCTTTTCACTCTCGCTGTCAAGTACAGCGGAGCAAGCCAGATCCGTCTCAGCACGGCGACCGGAATAGCCCAGGGCCACGTGAGCCTGATCATCCGAGGGCGACGCCAGGTCACCGACCTGGACGTCTATGAGCGCATCGCCACCGGCCTTGGCCTGCCCGACCACGCCCGCATGCTCTTCGGCCTGGCCCCACTCGACCTCGCCTCCCCCACCGGGGACCGCGGCGACAACCACCAGGAGCAAACCGACGAGCTGACGGCCCGGATCGAAGCCGCCGCCGCCGTCGACCCCACCACGGTCATGATCCTCGCCACCGAGACCAACAACCTGCGCCTGCTGGATCGCCGACGCGGCGGGGTCGCCATCGCCGACAAGATGCGCACCCAGATCTCCCAGGTGGAAGATACACACCGGCACGCGGTACGACCCGGCCTCCGCGCCCAGCTCGCCCACATCCTCGCCGAGACCGTATCCCTGGCCGGATGGCAGGCCATCCACACAGGTGCGCTCAACGACGCCTGGAATCACTACGAGCGCCAAAGCCGCCGCCCGCGAAGCCGACGATCCCTCAGTGCTCGCCTACGTCTCCGCCGAACAGACCTACGTCCTCATGGAACTCGGCAGGCTGGCCGAAGCCACCGAGCTACTCCAGTACATCCACGCCACCCACCGCGACCGCATCCCCCACCTGTTACAGACGTGGCTGTCAGCAGCCGAGGCCGAAGCCGCCGCGATCCTCGGCGACGAAACCACCTGCCGCGCAGCCCTCGACCAAGCCGCCGCACTTCTACCGGACGGGGACGCCGATGTGAGCATGCCCTACCTCTCCTTGGACGCTCACCACCTCGCCCGCTGGCGCGGCAACTGCCTGGTGCGCTTCGGCGACCCCGGCACCGTCGAAGATCTGCGCTCCGCCCTGGCCGGAATAGCCGGCACCTACAACCGCGCCGAATCCGGAGTCCGCTGCGACCTGGGCCATGCCCTTCTGGCCAGAGGAGAACCCGACGCGGCCCAACCCCACATCCAACGCGCCCAGCAACTCGCGACCATGACCGGCTCCCGCCGCCAGCGCAAACGCATCGAGGAACTCGCCCGGGCGGTCAAGCGCTCACTGCGTTAAGAGCACCTAACAGAATGAAGCGGTCTTCTTCCGGCACCCGCTGGGCAGACGAGGTTGTCGGTACGCGCAGGGTTGACGTGCTCCGGTTTGCACGTATCTTTCATTTAGGAAAGTTTCCTAAGAATCCCCTCTGTTGCACATCCCCGAAGTAAGGCGCGAACCGGGGTGTACGGAACGTGAAACGGCCATCTGTCACCAGTACTAGGAGAGGGTATGAGAAGAACCCTGCGCGTCCTCGCCGCGACCGTGCTCGCGGTGGGAGCCGTTACCGTCGGGTCGAGTGCGCTGAGCCCGGCGTCGGCAGGAGTCAATGACTGTGACTACACCTTCGGTCAGAACTCGTTTTCCGCCCGATGCGCGACGAACGGTCCTGCCTACGAGTTCCGCGCGTGGGTCCAGTGCGTCAACGGCCGTAGGGACGGCGGCTGGGTGACGACCAACAGCGGTCAGTGGAGCACAGCGAGCTGCGGACCATGGTGGATCGACCGCCTGAGCTACGGCACGGACGTGCGCCCGCTCTCCTAACGCGGGTACGGCGGTACCACCTTCAAGAACACGTCACCGACGCGCAGAGTCGCGCGCTCGGAATGGGCGACGACGACTTTGACCTCATCCATGGGCGACCAGTATCCCGGGGATGATCGCCGACGTCGCCAGGTTTATCGCGTGCGATTACGCGGCTGACCGCGTCCCGCTACCCGGCGGCCTCGTGCACGACACCGACCTCTGACCAGGTCAAGCCCACCACTTTTGTTAGGAGTCCTTCGCTTTTAACCCGATGGCGAGTGGTTCTCGACGGAAAACGGCCACCGCGCGATGCTCCGAGTACGACCAAGTGCCCGGAGGTGTGCGGTGACCGTCATTACCAGTGTGCTTTCGCCGGACTCATCCCGCCAAGAGCCAGCCAACCTAGCGGCGTTCCGGCAGGAGCTGATGGGTTGCTTCACCCGTCGCTCGGATGCGCTGTTCGAGCTTGCCGATGCCGTACTGGCCGCCGGGCCGGTGGTCTCCTTGCCGCACCTGTCGCTGGATCCCCTGCATCGGCGCGGACACGGCAGTGTGTATGCCGCGCCGGCTCAGGGACGCATCAACACCGGCGCTCTGCGGGACCTGCTCGCCACGCGCTTGCATCAGCAACCTGCGGTATTCGCCATCGATGTCAGCTGCTGGGCGCGCAGCGATGCCGAATGCTCACCTGGCCGCGGGTTCTACTATCACCCCTCAAAGCACTCGGCGGGCAAACCGATCATCGCCGGATGGGCGTTCTCCTGGCTGGCCGCCCTGGAACTGACGACCGACTCCTGGACCGCCCCGCTGGATGTGATGCGCCTGGTCCCTGGTACGAACGTCAACGATGTCGCGGCCAGACAAATCCTCCAACTGCTCCCACGTCTGCCCGACAGCGGTGGCCGGCTTCCGCTGTTCGTCCTGGACGGCGGCTACGACCCGGTCCGGCTGATTCTCGGCCTACCGGCCGCACCGGTGCAGCTGCTGGTGCGGATCCGCTCCGATCGCTGTTTCTACGCCGCTCCGCCGCCTACCGAGCCGGGTGCCCGTGGCCGACCGCGCCGGCACGGCGCGAAGTTCGCCTGCACAGACCCGACCACCTGGCCGCCGCCGAGCGCCACCCTCACCACGACAGATGCACAGTACGGCACCGTCACCGTGCACGCCTGGAGCGGCCTGCACGCCAAGACCCAGCAGCATGACGGGCACGGTAGCCGTGGCCCGCGCCCAATCGTGCCCGGCACCGTGGTCCGGCTCACCGTCACCGCACTACCCGGCCGCACTCGCAAGCCCAAGACCCTGTGGCTGTGGTGGCACGGCCTCACCGGCTGCCCCTTGGACTTGAACCTGTTGTGGCGGTCCTACGTGCGGCGCTTCGACCTTGAGCACACCTTCCGCTTTTGCAAGCAGACCTTGAACTGGACGCTGCCCAGGCCCCGCACTCCCGAACAAGCCGACCGGTGGACCTGGCTCGTCATCGCCGCCTACACCCAGCTGCACCTGGCTCGCACCCTCGTCACCGACCTGCGGCTGCCCTGGGAGAAACCCCTGCCCACGCACCGATTGACCCCTGGCCGGGTACGGCGCAGATTTCGCTCCATTCACGCGGCGGTAGGCACTCCCGCCAGCGCGCCACAACCCTGCGGACACTCCCCGGGCCGTCCACGCGGCACCATTCGCGGCCCCGCACCTCGCCACCCGGCCATCAAAACGACCAGCCAGGCAGCCTAACGCCCCATCACCGGGTTAAAAGCGAAGCTTAGCCTAGATCAACCCCGAGGGGTAGAAGACGGTCATCGACCGATCTTCTGGCACATTTCGCCTCGGCGCCGAAAACCTTGGGGCTTTCCGACTCGTACATGCCAAACTCTCCCGCATGGAGATGCGAGACGGGCAAGTGGCAGCCGAAGTCCTGAAGTCATTGGATTACCTGATCCAGGAGGCTGGCAACATCCAGGTCACTGGGGATCAGACCGGCAAGAAACGCTATCTCAACTGGATCGACACCGCCGAGGGTCGACTTCGGCAGCATTTCACAGACACTCGCATAGCCGACGACCTACTCACACCACGGTTTGAGCGAATCGACCGTGACTACAGCAACCCACCTCCTCTCGGGTTCAACATCGCGCTCCGCGGTGAGGTCGAAAAGCAGAAGGGCCGACTCACTCAGCTTAGAGATGAACTCCAACAACTGATGAAGTGGTCAACCCGCGCGGGAAAGATCGCGATCCTGGACTGCAACGTCTACATGCACTGCATCATGTTTAACGAAATCGATTGGTGTAGGAAACTCGGCGAGAATGTTGTTCGGGTTGTGCTGCCAATCGCTGTAATCGACGAGCTCGATAAGATCAAGTACATGGAGCGAGGCAATCGCGGAGATCGTGCCCGAACGGTACTCAAGGTCCTCGACGGATATCTCGACGATCTCCAAACCGATGGCTTTGCACCACTCAGAGCAAAGACGACTCTCGAAATTTTCATGGATGAGCGCAGCCATCAGAGAACTCAAGACGTGGATATCGAGATCGTCAGCAGAGGCGTTCTCCTGCAACAGATCACAGGTGCGCCAGTTCTCGTCGTAAGCAACGACCGTGGCATGCGGCTCAAGGCCCACACCCGAGGGTTGACGCCTTGGGCGATTCCAGAGCATCTATTGCTGCCGACTGCTAAGTAGACAAGCCGGGCAGCACACCAGCACCATAGGCGCTGAGAACCCCGCCCAAGGCGCCGCTGACCACTGGGGAGTTAACGCATCCGATTCGCAGGAACCCCAAGGAAGAGCGGGCCGCGTGGCTCTGGCTGTACTGACGATCAAAGGTGGACGTTACCCGAAAGCTATCTATCGCTGCAGGTCAGCGGCATGATCGTGCGTCACGCCGAGCTTTCAGATTCAGTACAGCCACGAGTACAGCCAAGGGGACGAACTCTGGCGGAACTCAGCGAACGTCCACGGACACCACACCCGCAGGCCAGAGCTTCAGACATCGATCGAACCGACTTCTTTTAATCCGCAGGTTCCGGGTTCAAGCTCCAGACGCCTTGCCCTAATGACCACTGTGCAATATGCGTGCAATGATCATGGAGTTCATGGTGATGAGACCTGGTCGCGCCGCAGGTGGGAGGCCATATCTCAGCCGGAACGGTCACGTCCTGTAAAACCGCTGCAGGCACTGCCGGAAGATATCTCGAGCGCTGTCTACCTGGCTTTGACCTGTCATCCCCCGAAGTGGACATACGCCACGGTGCCAGGACGGGCGCCAAGAGCAGGCAAAACGCCCATATGTGGTGGGTGGACGAGCCGACTCAGCTTCTTTTCTACATCATGCCGCCAAGCCTCCGGAGCTTGTCATCAAGGGAGCGTAGGACGCCGGGGAGCGTCTCTGCTGCGTACGATAAGGACGCCGCAGTTCTGCTGAGGTTGTTTCCGTCGAACACTTCCGCTGCATAGGCGAGGCGACTCGCTGTGAGATTGTCGACCCCTACTGGGGCATCGTTCATCACTGAGATGATCTGCCTCAACTCCTGCAAGGCATCTATATTAAGGCTACCCGTCCGTTCCAGCTGCTCAGCGATGCGCTCAAGGCGAGTTACGGGCGGCTCGAATGCCTCTACTAGCAAGGCTTCGATCAGATCGTCGGTCATAGGGTTCCTGATGAGAGCAAGGTGTTTGCCGTGCTCTCCTTCATGCTTGCGTTTCCATTCAAACAGGAGCTCAGGCGGGTAGAGATCCGCGCCTGTCTTCTTGTCATCAACCTCCGCATGATGCGCCAGGCATAGAAGTATTAGATTGCGAAAGGAGTCCCTTTCCTGCTCCTCTTCGAGAGTACGGCAGGGGCGATGACGTGCGGATCCAGGTTGCACACCGTAGATGTGAGCGATCTGGGCGTTCTTCTTGTAGACGCCAGGCCTGACTTCGAAAATCACCGGAAAGGGGCAATCCGGGGCATAGCATCGTCCGTTACTAAGCGCCCAGAGCGCCGCCTGTATGGGGGCTGGAATGTTCCTTCGCTTGTCGCGCTTTTCGACCACGCCCAGAGACTAAATCGCCTGACCGGCTTCGTGAAGACGGCCGACTCTGCTGATTGAGCAGGGTGCGCTGCGAGCCTCGCAGCGTAAGGCTGCGACAGGGGAAAATCAGTACAGCGGGTGGGATTACCGTCACCCTAAGTCGAGAACTTCGACCTCGTGACCGCAATGGCCGCCCCAGCGCAGGGTGGCGGCACGAGAAGGGGGACTCGACCATGCCCAAGTACCTGATTCAGGCGACCTACACCGCGGATGGCCTCAAAGGAGTGTTGCAAGATGGCGGCACCGGACGCCGGCAAGCGGTGGAGCGCATGGCGGAAAGCGTCGGCGGGCGGGTCGAGCAGATGTATTTCGCGTTCGGCGAGACAGACACGTATGTGATCGTCGACCTGCCGAGCAATGCGGCTTCGGCCGCTGTGGGTCTCACAATATCGGCCTCTGGGGCGGTACGAACGAAGACGGCTGTCCTGCTGACGCCAGAGGAGATCGACGATGCCGCGCGGATGGAGGTGGCATACCGGGCTCCTGGCGCGTGACAGCCGGGTGATTGCGAGCGCCTGGACTGCGGCTTGTGCGGCTGCTGCCGGGATGGGGTCGGGCGTCGTCGTCTCCATTCGCGATCTCCAGCAGGACTCGTGCATGGCACCAGTCGATCTCTCCCGGCTCGGGGAGCGGACACCAGCAGGCCAGGCCCTTGCCATCGGGATCGCGCCGGATCTCGTCTTTGCTTGGGTAGTCGGGTAAACCGGCGCCATACGCGACTGCGGTCCGGAAGTCGGTGACTGCGTGTCGGCGGCGGACAGCCACAGATCGGAAGACCGGCTCACCCTCCCAGTCATGGACGATGGGCCGGTAGTCGCTCCATCGGAACGGGTTGTCCCACTTGGTCGGCCGGCCAACGTACACGGCACCCTCGGGCATGCGCCAGCCTCTTGTGCACCGCCTCTGGAGGCGCTTCGGCTCTTCGGGTCTCAGCCAGAACCAAGATCCGGGATATGTGCGGGATGATCTTAGGTGTCGGGTAAGAGGCGGGAACCGTACGCGCGGCTCGGAGGATGTTGCTCGGTTAAACCTTGATCCGCTGTAAAACCGTCGGCGATTTGTGTCGCCCTTACAATCGCCCGATGTCGGCTGGTCTCCGTACGCGGTTTAGGGCGGTCGACGATGCGCGCTTCATCCCTCGGTACGGCTCGCTACCAGACAGGCGCGACCTGCCCGGTTTGCATACCTACAGTGTGGACGTGGCCCAGCGCGAGGTAGACCGAACAGTTCATGCTCCACTACGGCCCGACGAACGGGTATGCGGAGAGTGGTACCGCGTCACCTCCCGCAGGCGAGGTGGGCCGTTTCACTTTCGGGCGATGCGGATGGACACGGGGCTGGGGGCGAACGTCAGGATCACCGGTCACTGGCGTTCGGGAGATTGGCATCCGGGTGAGACGCTTGAACTCCGGAGACGTAAGGGATGCAGACTCGCGATCATGGGTGCTCAGATGGAGTTGGCCCCTAATGAGATGATCGAGCGCAGAGGACGACGAACCCTCTTGGTGCCGGAAAACCGGTCGCTCTAACCGTGCGGCTGCATCTGGACACTGCCTTCAAACGAATGGATGCGGGCGAAGATCGCATAATTGGGAGACCGGGTGGATTGGGGAAGCATTCAGCATGACCCGAAGGGGTGTGCCGACCAGGTCGACGCCGCCTTTGATCGAGGCGATCCTCTGGTCGGGGTGGCCGTGATCGGCTTGTCCCTGTGTCATGACGATGCCGAGGTCATCGCTCCCCGGGCTCGTAGAGCCATCGCCGCCGGCGAACAGCAGCTTCGCTGCCAGGGGTTGACCGCCGTGTCACACATGGTCCGCCGTACCGGTGAGATCGATGACGTGACGCTGGAGACTCTCCGGCCGCTTCTGCACGACCTGAACCCTGTGGTTCGCGAACATGCGGGCAGCATCGTCGCCGATGTGTGGATCTTCGTCCCGCATCCCCGTCTGCCGGCTTGGTTGAGCAGGCGACAGAGACTACAGAGCGTCAAATGGTGGTTCGTGATGAGGTGGACCGGCATCGGCCTGTACTTCCGCCGGCCTTGAACGGAGGCCACCTGCCGTTGATCTCGCGAAAAGCGCTTTTCAAGATCCGGAACATGTGCGGATCGACCTCCCCTCTCCAATGAAGATCACCTGATTTACCAGCAGGTCAACGTGCCGCCAGGCCAAGAAGCAGCGTTCCACTTCTAATCCGATGCTCTCCTGCATGGAGGTGATGCAAAAGAGTGTGTGAGAAGGGCGGGGAACTCCACAGAGCACCTCCCAGAGGACCCTCAGGCTTGGCTGTGCCGAATACGTGCTGAAGTCCCGTGAGATCGCGAGCTGATGGGAGCGTTTGTGCAGGTAGAAGGCGCGTCCAGCGGTGGCGGCCGAAGGGAATGACGTTCACCGATCGGCGGAGAGGTTCAGGAGACGGAGCGCTTCTCTGGGGGGTTCCTCCAGTCGTCTGGCCCCGCCGTCTCGTCAGCGGAAGGGAGCGCAATGTCGGTCTCGGCGCCCCAGCCGGTCAGGCGGGCGTCGACGACATGGAAATCCGAGATGTCGACGCCGTTGACCTTGTCGACCCATTCGGTCCAGGAGGTCCGGACTCTACGCACCAGATGGTCCTCGCCGAGCCAGAGCCGCCAGGAGAGCTTGATCTTTGCGTACTTCCCGGTGGGCTTCCCGTCGTGTTGATCGCGGAACGCAGGAGACACCTTGTAGAGCTCAGCGAAAGTGAGCGTCCCCTGGTGGATCGTGGTGCGAGTGCCGTCGTAGACGCCTCCTGGGCGCTTGACCTTGGCTGTGGCCAGCACCGCTTTCAGCGCGGCCGGATCGGCGAGATCGATCCCGGCGGACTCCAGGAAGGGACGAGTCTTCTCGTCCTCGAAAAGGCACCGCGTAATCTTCACGCCCCTAGGTCTCTTTTTGATCACCGGGTCAGGGGGGCGTCGGCGAGCCGACCGGCCCGGCGGACGGCAATGAGGCACTTGACATGCTCGGCTCCTCGCCGGTGATTCCGCCGCGGCGCGGCGTGCAGGTATCCACAGGCCGCTCCGACGGGACATCACTTCCTGCGCAACCACCGGATAGCCCCGGTGGAGCAACGCTATGTCGAATGTGTGCTGAAGTTCTGTGCAATCGCGAGGCTTCAGCATCGTTTGCCCAGGTAGAGAGCATGATCGCCGGTTGCGGTGAGCGGGACTCATAATCCCCGGCCCATGAGGGGGTCCGTTCCTTGCGCCGCCTCATCGAATGATGGATGCACTCCGGCCGAGAGTGGCACAGCTCTGCGTGACTAAGCGCATGACAACCATGGCGAACGGCGGCGGACTCTCACGGTCCTTCATGGACCGCTCTCGCAGGTGGGCCCCCTCGACGGTGCTGAACACAAAGGTGTTTTGACTGCTTGCGGAGCAGGAGGCCGCTGGTTCGATTCCAGCCAGAGGTGCTGTACCAGGCAACCGGATGTCCACCGTGGCCGAACACCCCGATACGGGAGTGCGCTCCAGTGCGGCCTTCCTCATCGAAGGCCCGGATCCATGCCGGCTCCGGGCATCGGGAACGGCCTCGGCTGCTCGGTCAGGGCCCCGGCGAGTTTGTGATCGGCCATCCCGGACGACAGGACGACGGCCGTGGCCACGCCGCCGGTGATCAGCGCGCGTATGAGAGTCCTCACGTTCCTTGATACCCGCCCGCGCCCGGAAAGGTCGGCACCAGACCGAGGACACGAGGGAACTGGGGGGGGTGCGGATCACCCACGCCCGAGTCCGGGGTCTACCGGTCGATCCGGTAGACGTAGTGGGCGCGGTCGTCGATCGGGTTGTCCGGTTCCAGCTCACCCTCGGCCACCCGGCGCAGCCCGGCCTTCTCCAGCGCCCGCCAGGACGCGCGGTTGGCCGCCGACACCGGGACCAGGACGCAGGAGGCGGCTGGGAACTCCGCCCAGGTCCGCTCGATGACCGTCCGGATCATTAGCGTCCCGAGACCGCGTCCGACCTGCGCCGGATCGCCGATCAGGTAGTCGATGCTCATCGCCCCCTCGGGGACGGCGACGATGGCTGCCAGCTCGGCGATGTACTCGGGGTAGTCTGCGTACCTCGACCGCTGGACCAGGCCGAGCGGCCGTCCGTCGAGAAGGACCAGCAGGTCTTCGGACGGCTCCTCTCCCCTGGCGGCGGGGCCGAAGTCGCGGGCCACCGCCTCAGGAGAGGTCTCGTGGTGCCACCAGCGGGCCACGTGCGGCTGCTGCAGCCACTCGCGCAGCAGCGGGAAGTCCTGCTCGGTGAGGCGACGCCAGGTGACCGACCGGTTGCTCCTGGGTTCCGGACTGGGCATGATGCCGACGGTAGCAATCGCCTCCGACCGCCGGCATCCCATTTCCTCGGTGGTGCCGGGTGACCGGCCCCTCCTCCACGGTGACGTGCAGCACGACCACTGCCTCCTGGCCGCCCTCCCCGGTCCTGCGGAAAGAGTGGCACACGTGGACGAGTCGTCATAACAGGCAACCTGAACGACCGACAAGAATGACGGCGGCTCTACCCCGCGCGGGCGGCGGTGATGAAATCCCTGATGAGCCCGGAGTCCTTGACCCCGGGCGCGACCTCCACGCCGCTCGACACGTCGACTCCCCAGGGTCGGGCCGCGGTGATCGCCTCGGCCACGTTCGACGGGGTCAGGCCCCCCGCCAGCAGCCAGCGGCCCTCCGGGCGCCCGCGCACGGCCGCCCAGTCCCACGGCTCCCCCGAGCCCGGCCTGGGCGCGTCCACGATGAGCAGGTCCTCGTCGAGGGCGCCGCAGCGCAGGTCGGTGCTCGCGGTCCCGGCGCGGACCAGCGTGACGCCGAGGTCCTTCAGCGCGGTGAAGTCCGCGTGCGGGTGCTCGCCGTGCAGCTGGACGGCGCGTACCCCTGACTCCAGGGTGGCCGCCCTGACCTCCTCGGTGGGCTCGCCGGCGAACACCGCCACGGTCAGCACGTGCGGGGGGACCGCCGAGGCCAGCTCGCGCGCCCGCGCCGGGGTGACCCGCCGCGAGCTCCTGGTGAGAACGAATCCGATGGCGTCGGCGCCCGCCTCGACGGCGGCCGCCACATGTCCGGGCTCACGCAGCCCGCAGATCTTCACATACACCCTCCGTACGTTAGCCCGTTCTCCGCCCATGGCCGGTTGCCGCCTCTGTCGTCAGAGGGCGTTCAGGAACCTCGCGGCGATCGGTGCCGCGATCGCGCCCCCGGCACCGCCGTGCCGGACGAACACCGCGAAGGCCAGGGAGCCCCGGTAGCCGATGAACCAGGCGTGGTCCTCTCCGTTCTCGACCTCGGCGGTACCGGTCTTGCCGGCGGTGTCCGGCGGGAGGCCCGCTCCGACGGCCGTACCCCGGCTGACCACGGCGCCCATCATCGTCCGCAGGCCCGAGGCCACCTCATCGCCCAGCGGCACCGGCGGCGGCGAGTCCGCGGGGGGCTCGGCGGTCGTGATCGCGGGTCTCCACACGCCGCTCGCGACCGCGGCGGCGACCTCGGCCATGCAGAGCGGGCTGGCCTGCACCGAGTTCTGGCCGATGGCGTCGGAACCCAGCTGGTCCGCGCTCTCGTACGGCTGGATCTGGATCCGGCAGGAGCTCAGCCCCGGCTTCTCCCGGAACCCGAACCGGTCCGCCGCCTCGGCACGCAGCCGGTCGTCGCGCAGCCGCTCGTACGCCTGCTGGGCGAAGGTGGTGTTGCAGGAGAGCGCGAAGGCCGTGGTGAGGCTCACGGTGCCGTGGTCGACACCGTCGGAGTCGGTGAAACTCCGGCCGTTCGGAATCGTGTAGCCCGCCGGGCAGGCCACCTGCGACTCCGGAGCCATGCCGTTGTGCAGCAGCGCGGCCGCGGTCACCACCTTGAACGTCGAGCCCGGCGGGTAGAGGCCGTTGAACGCCTCCCTGCGGCCCAGCCCGTCCGCCACCGCGCGCACCTGGCCCGTCTTGACGTCCACCGCCACGATCGCGGCGGGCTGCCCGACACCGTCCAGGGCGCGGGCGGCGGCGGCCTGGACCGGCTGGGAGATCGTGGTCTTCCTCCCCGAGGGCGGCCGGGGCGGGGAGGCCAGCAGCACCCGGCCGGAGCTCTCCTCCTCCAGCTTCACATCGAGGACCGTGTCGCCCAGCCCGGTGAAGTAGTCGCCCGCCCTGCTGTCGCGGGGGAACGGCACCCCCTCGCGGGTCAGCGTGGCCGGGCGCCGGACCTCCGTCTCCTTCAGCACCAGGCGTCCGCCGTCCTTGAGCGCCGGGTGCATCGTCTCCGGACTCCAGAGCACCTTCCAGGTATCCGCCCGCATCACCAGGCGCAGGACCGAGGTGAACGGCCAGCGGCCCAGCCCCGCGACCTCCCTCACCCCGGTGAAGGACAACTCGGCCGCCTCGCTTTCGCGGTGCAGCTCGCCGGGGGTGAGGGAGGACAACGAGGCCCGCAGGTCGGCGTCGAACCTGCGGTGCCGGTCGGCGAAGTCGGCCGGAGGGTCGGCGACCAGGTCCGCCATGGCGGCGAGATCACCGGCCTGCCAGGCGGTGAGGTATCTCGCCCCGGCCTGCGCGGGACCGTCCTGTGGGTTCGGTGTGACCGGGGTCGGTGTGACCGGTGCCGGATCGGACAGGGTCAGCTTCGGGTCGGGCCGCGGCTCCTCGGTGGGCGTGGACCGTGGCGACGGCGAGGCCACCACGGCCCCCGGTGCCGCCATCACCCCGTACACGCCGAAGGCGACGATCGCGACCGCCGAGGCGGCCAGCACGAGGAGCCGTCGATCCCGCATAACCGTTTACTCCCCTGGGTTTCCACGGTTGCTCACCAGCGAAAAGATCGTAAAGGTGATGACCAGTGGCGAACCAGGCTTTTCTCGACTTCGGTACCGGAGCGTGGCTGGCGGAGGCCTCGAATCCTCGCCGGTTCCGCGACAGTCGCTCCGGCCGAGCCCGCGGCTGGAGATCGAGGGGCACTCGACCGGGTGAACGTTTCCGGCCGGCGCGCTAACGGAGACCGTCGAAGAGATCGTCCTCACGGTCGGCTGCGGCCGGGACGCGGTTGAGCCGGCGGATGAAGGACTCCTGCGCGAACGCCCGGTGCTGGGCCTCGGCGGGCATGCGCAGCAGGAAGATGTTCTCGCCCTGGCTCGCGTGCGCCTCCAGCGCCTTGCGCTTGCGCTCCACCTGGTCCGCCACGTCGACCACGGTGGTGATCTGCTCCTCGGGGACACCGAAGTCGTCGGGAAGTTCCAGGTCCTCGGGGGCGGCACCGGTCGAGCGGAGATAGGCGAACATCTCGGCGATCCGCTCGCGGGGCACCGCCGTGTAGTAGAGCTTGCCGGGAATCCCGCTGGCCTCGGTCGCGGCGACCGCGATCCGGTGAGCCTGGATGTGGTCGGGATGGCCGTAGCCGCCGTTCTCGTCATAGGTGACGACGACCTGCGGGCGGTAGCGCTCCATCAGCGCGACGAGCCGGCCCACGGCCTGCTCGAACGGCACGTTGGCGAAGGCGTCCTCGGCCTCGTTCCCGGCCCAGCCGACCATGCCCGAGTCTCGGTAGCCGAGCAACTCCAGGTGGGAGATCCCAAGGTGGGCCACGGACTCGCGGAGCTCGTCCAGCCGCAGCGCGCTCACCGCCGCCTCGTCGTGGCCAGGATCCCCCGGCTTCACCCCGCCGGGGCCGTCACCCTGCTCACCGTTGGTACAGGTGACCAGGACGGTGCGGATGCCCT
The DNA here is from genome assembly GCF_040298085.1 of Streptosporangium sp. NPDC001681. Taxonomy (NCBI): domain Bacteria; kingdom Bacillati; phylum Actinomycetota; class Actinomycetes; order Streptosporangiales; family Streptosporangiaceae; genus Streptosporangium; species Streptosporangium sp. NPDC001681. The sequence continues at coordinate 18,542 of NZ_JBEOZN010000054.1, forward strand.
CGTCTGCGTACTTGGCGAAGACACCGCCCGTGCCGAGCACCTCATCGTCGGGATGGGCGTGAACGGCCATTAACGTCAACTCGTTATCCATGAGTTTCGACCCATTCGTAAGGAACAGCCTTGCAGACCGGCCCACTCTACGGCGACCACCGGGGAGCCGCGATTGATAGGCGGGGCACCGGAATCAGCAGGCGCCTTCGGCCCTGATGCAGCCGACCGGCAGCAGCCGGTCAGAGCACCGGGACGATGTCTAGATCATGCGGGATTGAGGAGCGTTAACAACCGTGCCACCGGCGCGACCTGTCGCGCGGATCTTCGATATAGGCAGCACCGACGCGTTCGCTTTCACCATCAACATGCCCCTGACCGGCAGCCAACCAGAAGACCACCCCCACCTCAGCGGGAGCGGTCTGGGGAACACACGTGTCGTGATCCTATGCGGGGCCGTGTCTACGCCCGCGACGCAACCTCTCCAGGCAGGCCCGCAACCGGCCGCGGGAACCATCCGGCCTGCCCACGACGTCCCGGACATAGTCGTCGAGGAAAACCGTGAGCACGTCCGCGGCGTGAGCGGTGTTGGACTGCCCGCCGGTCGACGCGACCTCGGTGAACAGCTGCTGGTCTTCGGGGTGGGCGACCTCTCCGGCCAGCCGCGCCAGGATCGGCAGCCGCGCCTCCGCATCCTGTTTGTGCACGCCGAACGTGTCCAGCGACGCGACAGCGGCCCGCCGGCCGCCGACATTCTCGGGCAGGCGGACCCGCACGTCGCAGTCACCGACCCGCACAATCGCCAACGTGTTCGTCATCGCGCCCCCTCCTCGAAACCACCGTGACCGCCCGGGATCGGCCACGACTCCACGTCGAAGCCAGGCACCTGACCAGGGCGGCAGCAGGCACTCGAACGGCATGGGATCCGGAGGTCGGCGGGGAGAGGCGGGATATGTTTCGATAATGCGATGTCCGAATCATTCTTCGGAAAGCTGAAGACCGAGATGGTGCGTCATCGGTCGTTCGCTGCTCGCGCGAAAGCGCGCCGTGCCGTCATTCAGTACGGCGAGGGCTTCTACAACTCCCGTAGACTGCATTCAGCGTTGGAGTATAGACCGCCTGTCGAAGTGCTCAACGAATAGCGTGGCGGCGCGATATGGCTCATTTACTCCGGCGCCCGGAAAACATAGGGCCGGTCAGCCCGAAATCGGAGGCGCCGGCGATCGCATCTGCAAAAAAATCGGCAGACCGGGCGGCCACGGCGCCGTTCACGTGAATGTGTCCCGGAGCGGCCGGCTGCTTGCGGAACAGAAAGCCAGGGAGTATGGAGACGCCCTCTCGGGCTAAGCGTGTGCAGACTGAGTGCTCATCGGGAATCGGTACCCAGACGCTGATGCCGGCATTACTTCCGATGTCGAATCCACGCCGCTTCAGCGCATTAATGAAATCGGTATGCCGTTGCCGATATGTAGTGGCGGCAGCGGCGACAGTTGCCGTAGACGCAACATCGGTGAGATGAAACGCGAGGGAATTTTGCAGGATTCGACTCACCCATCTGCTGGAGTAAGTGATCTTGAACCACATTCGCTCGATGTGGTCGTGGGCACCCCCGACAACCGCGACTCGCAAGTCGGTTCCATGCGAGAAGAGGAAGTTCTGGATCTGGACGAGCTGTGCGCCCAGATAAGGACCCAGTGACGGTATGCCGTCTTCCGCGAGGAAGGGCATGACGACGACCTCGATGACGGTGAGGGACGATCCCGCGAGCAACGTGGCCGCGTTCTCTATCCAGGCAGGGGTGACCGACCGTCCCATCGGAATCTGCCCGAAGGGTTGGTAGAGAAACGCACTCGGCTTGTCGGCCAGAGCCCTCGCGAGAACATCGAGATCGGGTCCATCGGGGCCGCAAGGAATGGAGACGGGGGTGGCGCCGACGGATTCGACGATATCGAAGAGACGGGGAAACGACGGTTCCTCGATCATGACGCGATCACCCGCCTTGATCGATGTGCCGAGGGCGAGATCGACGCCGTCCATTCCGCCGTGTACGACCAGGAAGTCCTCCGCGTGGAAGGGCCAAATCGGTTCGATGGCGTCACGAAGTTCAGGAGTGATCAATTCCGGGTCGAGCGAGTGCAGTCTGGGTGTCCGTATCGCCGAGAGCAGTGCCGGCCGCGAGTCGGGAAGCAACTGCGGATCGTAGTTGAGATTCCCCAGGTCCACAGGCATCCCGGTGCTCGCCCGCAGCATGCGCTCGAGCCTCGACGCGCGGGGCGTCGACGGCGGTCCGGTGACGATGGTGCCGCCCCTTCGTCGCGTCTCGACGACGCGGCGGTCGGCGAGCATGCGCCAGGCCTGGGCGACGGCCGACGGGCTCATCCTCAGCTCATGGGCCAGTTCGCGGATGGTGGGCAGTCGCGTCGCCGGTGGGATCTCGCCCGAGGCGATGAGTTCCAGCACCGTCCGTGCCAGTACGTCGGTGCTGTGCAGCGGTGTCCGAGTCGCGATGAGCCGGCGAAGCTGGTCGGACTCCACGCTTCCTCCGTCCGTTCTGGTTCGGGCCCTCACTCGAGGATTTCGGACGATGAAACTCTCACCTATATGTACGTGTACATAAGTACATTGACGAGCTGTGTCTACGTTCCGTACGGTCCGAGCTTACTTGGAGTTAGCTCCGCCTCCACCACGGTGGCCGGCGACTGGCTCACGGCTGGCGACGTCTGCCGGCGAAGCGCATGAGGGAGAGCGCGATGACACGGATCAAAAGTGCAAGGATCAAGTGCGGTGCGGTACTGACCGTGATCGCTGTGCTTGCCGGGTGCGGTGCCGGTGGCGAAAGCGAGGACGTGGCGGGCGGCATCAAGGCCGGCCAGATCAACGCCAACCAGGCCACGGTTCAGGATGGCGGCACGGTCACCTACTCGATAGAGGTCGATGTCAAGAACTGGAACATCCTGCACGCCACCGGTGACGTCTTCGGCTACCGGCAGGCACTCAACCCGGTCCTGCCGCATGCGATGATCTCCATGCCGGACTTCACGATGGCGAAGAACGACGCGCTGCTGCTGGACGCCAAGGTCGTGAAGGAGTCGCCGCAGACCGTCGAGTACAAGATCCGGCCGGAAGCGACCTGGTCGGACGGAACGCCGATCACCGCTGAAGACTTCAAGTACACCTGGCAGGTCCAGGACCCGCAGCAGTGCCCGACCTGCCAGCCGGCCAGCACAGCCGGGTACGACCAGGTGGCCTCGGTTACCGGCGGCGACAACGGCAAGACCGTCACGGTCACGTTCAAGAAGACGTACCAGCCGTGGCGGCTGATGTTCCCGCACCTGCTGCCGGCACACATCGCTACCCAGCATGGCGACCTGACGGCCTCGTTCAACGACTTCTTCACCACCACCGTGCCGACCTGGTCCGGCGGCCCGTACCTCATCGAGCAGTACACGCCGAACCAGTCGGTCATGATGAAGAAGAACCCGAAGTGGTACGGCGACGGCCCGCGCCTCGACCAGCTCATCTTCCGGATCCTCACCGATGAGCGACAGGCCGTAACGGCCATGGCCAACAACGAGATCCAGGTTGTCGTACCGCGCCCCACCCTCGACCTCGTCGAGCAGCTCAGAGGTATCACCAACGTCACCACGATGCTGGCGTCCGGGCTGGTCTACGAGCACTTGGACATCAACACGGCGCATCCGGCCCTGTCCGACCTGGCGCTGCGCCGCGCCATCTTCGCCGCGGTCGACCGGCAGGCGATCATCGACAAGACGATCGGGCAGTTCGCGGCGAACACCAAGCCATTGGGCAACCGCAACTTCATGCCGGACCAGAAGCTCGACGGCGTCGACGCCTACGTGGACAACGTGACCGACAAGGGCCTGGGCGGCGGCAAGATCGACGAGGCGAAGAAGATCCTCACCGACGCCGGGTACGTGATCGAGGACGGCAAGCTCACCGATCCCAAGGGCCAGCCGGTGCCCACGCTGCGGATGCGGTACAGCAAGGGCAACCAGATGCGGCTGGACACCTCGGTGCTCCTGCAGAATCAGCTCAAGCAACTGGGCATCACGCTCCAGCTCCAGGAGACCGACAGCCTCGGTACCACGGTGAACACCGGCGACTACGACTTGATCGTCTTCGGGACCAACCTCGACGTCATCCCCACCGCGACCGCTCAGTCGGTGTTCGGCTCCAAGGGCACCCACACCGGATACAAGGATTCGGAGATCGACGGCTGGCTCTCCGAGGCGGCCCAGACGCTGGACCCGAAGCAGGTCGTCGACCTGCTGAACAAGGTGGACGCGCGGATCAGCGACCAGGCTGTGACCCTGCCGCTGTACCAGATGCCGACCCTGCTGGCCTACCGCAGCGACCTGGGCAACGTCCGGGTCAACCCGACCCGTTTCGGCACCAGCTACAACATCCAGGAATGGGGCGTCAAGAGTGCGGGCTGACCGTCGGCCGGTCCGGGAGTTCATCGTCGAAGTCCCGGCCCCGGCCGTGGAATTCAACGAGGTGTACCGCAACTTCGTCGGTTCGGCCGGCTACTTCGTGGCCAACAACATCTACAGCAGGCTGGTCGTGTACGACACCGGTTCGCCTGCCGCGTTCCCGGACCTGGCCGAGCACTGGGAGATGGCGCCGGACGCCCGTACCCTGCGTTTCCACCTCAACCGCCACGCGCGCTGGCACGACGGCCGGCCGGTGACCGCGCACGACGTCGCGTACACCCACCTCACCGCGCTGGCCAATGGGTACCACGCGGCGTCGTTCCTGCGCGACGTGGAGGACATCGAGGTGCTCGACGAGCACACCCTGCGGTACGTGCTGCGTCGGCCCAACGCCGGGTTCCTTGCCCAGCTCGGGAACCTGGTGTTCGCCCACATCCTGCCCCGGCACCTGTACGAGGGCACCGACTGGGCCGTCAACCCGCACAACCAGCAGCCGATCGGTTCTGGACCGTTCCGTTTCGCGGAGCACGTCCCTGGAAAGCGGATCGTCCTGGAGGCCTGGAAGGACTACTGGGGTCCGCGCCCGCAGCTCGACCGGGTGGTGCTGGACATCGAACCCGACCTCGACGAGGCGGTCCGCAAGGTGGCCGACGGCCGGGCACACTACCTGGTCCAGGACGTGCTCACCTTCCCTCGGCTGCACCTGGCGGAAGGCAGCACGACCGCGTCGGTGTGGCGCAAGCGAGGCCCCGGCATCGCGGTGCTCGGCTTCAACCACACCCAGGAGCGCTGGCGCGACCGGCGGGCGCGGGCCGGCGTGGCGCACGCCGTGGACCGGCGCCGGTTGGAGCCGCTGGCCGATCCCGGCTGGTCCGAGCCGTACACACACTTCCTGCCGCGCAGTGCCGACTGGGCGTACGCCGCCGACGCGACCGCGCCCGGCTTCGACCCGGCGCTGGCCGGCCGGTTACTGCGTGAGTCCGGGATCGTGCCCGCCGACGGCGGCCCGCCGGTGTTGCGGCTGGTGTACATGAAGACCTTCACCGGGCATGCCGGTATCGCCGCCGCGCTGGCCGAGGACCTGCGTGCGGTGGGCGTGGACGTCGAGGTCGCCGGGCTCGACTCGCCGACCTGGTCGCGCGAGGTGGCCAGGGACGCGAACTTCGACCTGGCGATCAGCGGCGGCAACATGATCCCAGACCCGGAGATCACCGCGAGCCGGTTCGAGACCGCCGGTGGGCGCAACTACACCCGGCTGTCCGACCCCGAGGCCGACGCCTGCTACGCCGCCGCCCGGGCCACCCCCGACCAGGCGCAGCGCGGCGAGCACTACCGGGAACTACAACGGGTCTGGGCCCGCAACGTGGACTGGATACCGCTGTTCTGGTACGCGGCCTACTACCTGCGCAGCGACAGCTTCTTCGGCTGGCCCGACCAGGTCGACTTCCGGGTGCCGTTCTGGCACTGGGGCCGCATCCGGCCGATCACCCACTGACTGCCATTTCCCGCCCGAGATCCGGGCACCCCATAAGTAAGAGGAGAGGGACTTGGACGAGTACATCGTCGTCGTACCCGTAGACGCGACCGAGATCAACGAGTCGTACCGCAACGTCGTCGGAGGCGCCGGCTACTTCGTCGCCAACAACATCTACAGCCGGCTGGTCATCACCGAGGTCGGCGGTGCCGCATCCTACCCGGACCTGGCCGAGCACTGGGAGTGCCTGGACGGCGGGCAACGCTGGCGGTTCACGCTCAACCAGCACGCCCGCTGGCACGACGGCCAGCCGGTCACCGCGCACGATGTCGCGTACACCCACCTCACCGCGCTGGCCAACGGATACCACGCCGCCTCGTTCCTGCACGGCATCGCGAGCATCACGGTGCTCGACGACCACCTGGTCGAGTACGTGCTGGAGGAGCCCAACGCCGCATTCCTCACCCAGCTGGGCAACTTCGCCGCCACCCACGTGCTGCCCAAGCATCTGTACGAGGGCACCGACTGGGCCATCAACCCGTACAACCAGCGGCCCATCGGATCCGGGCCGCTGCGGTTCGCCGAGCACGTACCGGGCGAGCGGATCGTACTGGAGAAGTGGGACGGCTACTGGGGTCCGCCGGCCGGCGTCGACCGTGTCACCCTGCTCATCCAGCCTGACCTCGACGAGTGCGTCCGGATGATCGCGGACGGCCGGGCGCACTATGCGCCGCAGGACGTGCTGACCATGAAGCGGCTGCCGCTGGTCGAGGGTTCGGCACACGCCACGGTGTACCGCGAGCGTGGTCCGGGTGTTGCGCTGTTGAGCTTCAACTACCGTCAGGAGCGGTGGTCCGACCGTCGGCTGCGGCTGGCGCTGGCTCACGCGGTGGACCGCGAGCGGCTGCGCCGCTTCGCCGAGCCGGGCTGGTCAGAGCCGTGGGCGAACTTCTTCCCGGGCAGCAGCTTCGCCGTGGCCCGGGACGTGACCGCGGTGGGACATGACGCCGCGCAGGCCGAGAAGTTGCTCGACGAGGCTGGGTACCCGCGCGATGCGGACGGCCGGCGGATGTCGCTGAAGCTGTACTACATGGCCACCTTCGACGGGCATGGCGGCCTCGCGGCCAGCGTCGCGGAGGATCTCGCGGCGATCGGCGTGCACGTCGACTTCGCCGGCCTTGACTCCGAGACATGGAGCCGTCAGATCGCCCAGGCGGGCGACTTCGACCTGACGATCAGTGGCGGCAACATGATGCCCGACCCGGACATCACCGCCAGCCGGCTGGCCACCGATGGGCAGCGCAACCACCTGAAGTTGTCGAACCCGGACGCCGACGCCTGCTATGCCGCCGCCCGGAGCACCATCGACCAGGACGAGCGGACCGCGCACTACCGGCAGCTGCAGGAGGTGTGGGCGCGCGACGTCAACATGATCCCGCTCTTCTGGTACTGCATCTACCTGCTACGCAGCGACGAGTTCTTCGGGTGGGCCGACCAGATCGACTTCCGGGTCCCGTTCTGGCACTGGGGCCGGATCCGGAAGATCACCGGCGGCAAAGGTTAACGGGTAACGGGCGCGGAGATTCCTCATGGAGATCTTGGGCTTCGCCCTAAGGCGGCTGCTGGTCGCCATCCCGGTGCTGCTCGTGTCGACATTCCTCATCTTCCTCGCAGTCGCCGGGTCGGGTGACCCGCTGGCCGAGCTCCGGGAGCGTCAACCACCGGTGCCGCCGGAAACGATCGCCGCCGAGGAAACACGGCTCGGGTTGGACTACCCCGTGCTGGAGCGGTACTGGCACTGGCTGACCGGAGTCGTACAAGGCGACTTCGGTCCGTCAGTCAACCGCAACGCCCACATTGGTATGGAGATCGGCACGCGCCTGGGCATGACCATGCGCTTCGTGCTCATCGCGATGCTGATCGCGGCCGTGCTGGCGATCCTGGTCGGGGTCGTCAGCGCGGTTCGCCAGTACTCCTGGCTGGACTATCTGTTCACCTCGGCCGGCTTCCTGTTCCTGGCGATGCCGTCGTTCTGGCTGGCGATCCTGCTCAAGCAGGGCGGCATCCAGTTCAACCGGGCGACCGACACGGAAACCTTCTACATGATCGGTGACAGGTCGGTGCCGCCACCGCCTACCCTCGGCGCGCAGATAGCCGATATCGCCGGGCACATGATCCTGCCGACCGTCACCCTGGTGCTGATCCATTTCGCGGTGTGGAGCCGGTTCCAGCGCTCGTCCATGCTCGAGGTCCTCAACAGCGACTACGTCAAGCTGGCCACCGCCAAAGGACTGCCACGGCGCACGGTGCTGCGCAAGTACGCGCTGCGCACCGCGCTCACCCCACTGATCACGATCATCGCGCTGGACTTCACCGCGGTGTTCGCCGGCGCGGTGATCACCGAAACGGTCTTCCAGTGGCGGGGCATGGGCGACTACCTGCTGTCGTCCATCAACGCGCGGGATGTCAACGCCGTGATGGCCTGGCTGCTCGTGGCGGCCCTGGCGGTGGTGGTGTTCAACCTGCTCGCCGACATCTTGTACGCCACTCTCGACCCGAGGATCCGTAGTGTCCGCTGAATCCTCACCGATGCCCGCGGCCGGTGCCGAGCCCGGCCAGTGGCGCACCGTCATCGCCCGGTTCCGCCGGCACCGGCTCGCCGTCGTCTCGCTCGTGGTGCTCGTGCTCGTCGCGCTGTTCGCCTTTGTCGGGCCGCTGCTGTGGCACTACCAGTACGACCAGATCACCCCGGACAACTCGAAGCCGCCGTCGGCGACCCACCCACTGGGTACCGACTCGCTCGGTCACGACCTGCTGGCTCAGGTGATGCGCGGTACCCAGCAGTCGCTGCTCATCGCGCTGAGCGTGGCCCTGGGCGCGGCCTTGATCGGTACCGTGACCGGCATCGTCGCCGGCTTCTACCGAGGCCGCACCGACGCACTGCTGATGCGGGTGGTGGACCTGTTCCTCACCGTCCCGACAATCGCGGTCGCCGCTGTGCTCGGGCACAACTTCGCCGGCGAGAGCGGCTGGTTCCTCATCGCCGCGGTGCTCGCCGCCCTGATGTGGACCACGGTGGCCCGGGTGGTCCGGGGGGTCGTGCTCGGCCTGCGGGAACGCGAGTTCGTGGCGGCCGCCCGCTCGCTCGGCGCGTCCAACGTCCGGATCATGGCCTCGCACATCCTGCCCAACGTGGCCGGTCCGATCATCGTGTCGGTGACCATCCTGGTCGCCAGCGCGATCCTCGCCGAGACCGCGCTGTCGTTCATCGGCTTCGGTGTCCAGCCGCCGGATACCTCGCTCGGCCTGCTGATCGCCAACGCCCAGTCCGCGGTGGGTACCCGGCCCTGGCTGTTCTACTCGCCGGGTGTGGTCATCTTGCTGATCGCCCTGTCGATCAACTTCATCGGGGACGGGCTGCGTGACGCGCTGGACCCGGCGCAGACGAGGGGTCCGCGTCGGCGCCGGTACCTGGCCCGGCCGGCGCAGCGCACCGACGTGATACCCGATGAGGTGTTGCTGTCCATTCGGGACCTGAAGGTGGTGTTCGCAGCCGACGGCGGCGACGTGCCGGCGGTCCGCCGGCTGGACCTGGACCTACGCCGGGGCGAGGTGGTCGGCCTGGTCGGGGAGTCCGGCTCAGGCAAGTCGGTCAGCGCCGCCGCGATCATGGGTCTGTTGCCGCCCACCGCCACGGTCAGCGGTTCCATTCGCTTCGCCGGGAAGGAACTCGTCGGGTTGGCGGAGCCGCAGTACCGGCGGCTGCGCGGCCGGCGCGTCGCGATGGTGTTCCAGGACCCGATGTCCTCGCTCAGCCCGGTGCATACCATCGGCGACCAGGTGGCCGAGGCCGTCCGGGTACACCAGGGTTGTTCCTGGGCCGCTGCCCGTGACCGGGCCGTCGAACTACTGGATGTCGTCGGGGTACCCGACGCCCGCAACCGGCTGCGCGACTACCCGCACCAGTTCTCCGGCGGGATGCGCCAGCGGGTGGTGATCGCGATGGCAATCGCCAATGATCCGGACCTCATCATCGCCGATGAGCCGACCACCGCGCTGGACGTGACCGTACAGGCGCAGGTGCTCGCGGCATTGCGCGCCGTCCGGGAACGTACCGGGGCGGCGATCCTGCTGATTACTCATGACCTGGGGATCGTGGCCCAGGTGGCGGACCGGATCGCGGTGATGTACGCGGGCCGGCTGGTGGAGACCGGTACCGCCGTCGATGTCTTCGACCACCCCGCCATGCCGTACACCCGTGGCCTGCTGGACTCGATACCCCGGCTGGACCGGCCCGCCGACGACGAGCTGTGGGCGATCCCCGGCTCGCCACCGACCATGACCGCGCTGCCGGCCGGCTGCGCGTTCGCGCCCCGCTGCGCGATCCGTACCGCCGAGTGCGCCGGGAGCGAGCCCGACCTGCGCCCGGTGTCCGCCGGGCACCTCGCCGCCTGCCTGCACCTGACTGTCGAAAGGACGTGACGCTGATGCCCTCTCCCCTGCGCGGCACCGCCGGGCGGCGTGAGCTGTTCCGGTACCCGGTGCTGACCGACCTCGACGGGTCGGACGTCGCCATCCACGCCCACGTGGTCACCGGTACCGCGGACGGGCCGACGTTGACGCTGCTGTCCGGGGTACACGGAAACGAATGGTTCTCGCACGGCGTACTGCGCGCGGTGCTGGACGGCATCGATCCAGCCCGGCTGCGCGGCACCCTGGTCGTCGTACCCGCCGCCAACCCGTACGCGCTGCGGACCGCCAGCCGGTACTCGGTAGATATCCAGCAGGTCGGCTTCGTCAACATGAACAAGGCGATCCTGCGGGACACCGAGTCGATCACCGGCCGTACCGGTCAGGTGCTCGTCGAGCAGATCGTGCGGCGCTCCACCCACCTGCTCGACTTCCATCCCGGCCCCTGGGGCTCCACCTGGGGGGTAGTGCTCTACGACGCGACCGGCCCGCTGTCGGCCGAGGGCCGCGAGCTGGCCGCCGCCTTCGGCATGCCATACATCCAAGGCGAGGACGCCGCCGTCGCGTACCCGAACTCGGTGTTCGACGCGGCGACCGCCGCCGGCGTGCCGGCCATCGGGATCGAGGTAGGCGGGCTGGGCTTCGGGTCGCGTCATGAGGACGGCTGGCTGGCCCGCAACGTCGAGGGCGTGCGCCGGGTGATGGGCCACCTGGGCATGCTCGACGAACCGGTGGAGCCCCGCCCGGTCACCGAGGTCGAGGTCGCCTGGGATTTGCGGCCCCGCCACGGCGGCATGCTGATACCCGAGGTCACCGAGGACCGGCTGCTCACCGCCACCGCCGAGAGTGAGCTGCTGGGCCGGCTGCTGTCCCCGGTCGAGCTGACCGTCCTGGAGGAGTACCGGTCCCCGGGCGACGGCATCCTGCTGTCGGTACCCCGGGCACACCCGGTACATCCGTACAACTTCGGGTTCGTCATTGGCCGGCCTCGCCGGAGCGCGTCGTGACGGGCGAGGAACTGCTGGCGGTCGAGGGAGTGACCAAGCACTATCCGATACGCCGGGGACAGATCATCAAGCGGTCGGCCGGCGTGCTCAAGGCGGTTGACGGCGTGTCCTTCGAGTTGCGGGCGGGGGAAACGCTGGGCATCGTCGGCGAGTCCGGGTGCGGCAAGTCGACCCTCGCGAAGCTGCTCATCCGGCTGGAGCAGCCGACCGGCGGGCACATCCGGTATCGGGGTACCGACATCGCGGCGTTGCGCGGGCGGGAACTGCGCGACCTGCGCCGCCAGGTGCAGGTCGTCTTCCAGGATCCGTACTCGTCGCTGGATCCCCGGATGACGGTCGGCCAGATCATCGCGGAGCCGTTCGCGGTGCACCGCGGGCTGGCACCCACCAACCGGCGCCGCCGGGTGCGGGAGCTGCTGAAGACGGTCGGGCTCAACCCCGAACACATCGACCGGTACCCGCATCAGTTCTCCGGCGGGCAGCGGCAGCGCATCGGCATCGCACGTGCCCTCGCGCTGCGTCCCGATGTCCTTGTGTGCGATGAGCCGGTGTCCGCGCTGGACGTGTCGATCCAGGCTCAGATCATCAACCTGCTCCGGCAACTGCAACGCGACCTCGGGTTGGCCTACGTCTTCATCGCGCACGACCTCGCCGTGGTGCGGCACATCTCGCACCGGGTCGCGGTCATGTACCTGGGAAAAATTGTGGAGATCGGCACGGCACCCGAGATCTTCGAGCAGCCGGCGCACCCCTACACGCGTGCTCTGTTGTCTGCGGCGCCAGTGCCGGATCCGCACCACCGGGGTGAGCGGATCATCCTGCGCGGCGATCCACCAAGCCCGGTAAAGTCGCTCAGCGGCTGCTCGTTCCGTCCCCGATGCTGGCAAGCCGTCGACGCCTGCGCGGAGCACCCACCGGCGTTGATCGAACGAGGCACGGGGCACCCGGTGGCCTGCATCCAGCAACCAACCACGGGCGTTCGCACGTTCGGTGACTGATTATGTGTTGATCACGTAGAGAGAGGGAGGTGTTGCGCTTCCCCTCGTAACGTAAAGACCGAACCGCTTCCCGCCCGCGCCGGGCTGGTCATCCGACGGGCATCGGATCAAGGACCGGCCGGAGTGGCCGACTCCGATCTCGGCCAACTGCACAGCACACCACCGGCAGCCGCGAGGGCACGCCCGCCTCGCGGCCGGTCCACGATGCGCCCGCAGTGGCCGCACACCGCCCGCACCCTTCGCTACGACCGTCCCCTGGTGGGAGAAACAGCCGGCGATGGCCTGCTCCAGGAACGCGAACTGCCGCACGGTCCGCTCCTCGCCGCCGTTAGATCGCGCGTAGAGCGCCCAGCGGACCCTCGTGGAGCTGCGGCTTCGATGCTCTGCGTCGCCCTGAGAGCCGTAGGGGGCTATCAAGAGTTCCGGCCATAGTCCGAACCGACGGTCGCCCCGCCGTGAGCCCGGAACACGACATCGCTCTTCGCGGGGCCGTCCCCATCTGCGCGGGGATGGTCCCGGCATGGGCATCGTCAAGAGTCGGTCTGGGACGGCGGTGATGCCGGTGTCAGGCGGGACGGCGCGGGTAGCGGAGTGGTAAGGCAAAAGTGAACGATGCGAAGAGGTGATCGCCATGCCGCGTGGTTCCAGTTCCAAGCGTGAGCGGCAGTACAGGCACATCAAGGAGAGCGCGCGACGGCGCGGGGAGAAGGAGAGCCGGGCCGAGGAGATCGCGGCCCGTACGGTCAACAAGGAACGCGCCCGCGCCGGAGAGTCCCGCACCGCGAGCCGCACCTCGACCCAGGACATCTCCTCGTCCCGGCGCGGCGGGCTGCGCTCACGCTCCGGAGCCGGTGGCCGCACCAAGGAGCAGCTCTACGCGGAGGCCAAGCGCCGCAACATCAAGGGCCGCTCGACCATGAGCAAGGCGCAGTTGGAGAAGGCTCTCCGTTGAGGATCCGGCGGGCGCGTCCCGCACTCGGAGCCTCATGGCGACCGGGGCGACGGGCCGCGTCCGGCCGGACCTGTTTTCGGCCACTGATCGGCCCCCACCGCCCGCGCTACCTATTTGCCGTGCGTCGGTACCGACGGTCCGGGTCCTGGGCGGCCCGTAGTTCGGCGCGGGTGGGCGGGTTCGCTCCCGCGCGTTCGCAGGTGAGGCCCGCCACCATGACCGCCTGGTCGAGGGCTCCGGTCAGTTCCGCCTCGGACAACTCGCCGATCAGGGCCGGGGTGGCGCGACCGCCCCGCAGCAGCCCGTCGAGCAGGCCGGCGGTGAAAGCGTCTCCGGCACCGACGGTGTCCACCACCTGGACCGGGATCGCCGGTCGCCGGAGCGCGTGGCCGCCTCGGGTCAGCCCCAGGCAGCCCTCGCCGCCGTAGGTGACCACCACCAGGTCGGGGCCCAGGGCCAGCCATCCCTCGGCCACCTCGCTCGCCTGCCGCTCCGGGTAGAGCCAGCGCAGGTCCTCCTCGCTCACCTTGACCACGTGGGCGAGGGCCACGTACCGCTCGATGAGCGGGCACGCGGCGGCAGGGTCGTCGAGCAGGGCGGGCCGGATGTTCGGGTCGTAGCTGATCAGTACGTGGCCTTCGGCTCTCGCCCGCGCGACGGCGTCGGCGATCCGGTCACCGCCGGGCGGCCGCCAGGCGGCCACGGACCCGGCGTGGATCACCTGGGTCTCCGCCGGCAGGTGCGGCTCACCGTCCCGCCACTGCCAGTCGGCGGTGCCCTCGACGTGGAAGTCGTAGGTGGCCTGACCCGCCTCGTCGACGGAGACGATGGCGAGGGTGGCCGGCTCGCTCGCCGGAACCGCCCAGCGCAGGTCCACCCCGTTCGCCGCGGCGTGCGCGCGCAGCGTCTGGCCCAGCACCCCCGACGAGAGGCGGGCGACGAACGCGGTGGGATCGCCCAGGCGGGCCAGGCCGACCGCGACGTTGAGCGGGCTGCCGCCCGGATGCGCGGTGTAGGTTCGGCCGTCGTCCTCCGCGACCATGTCGACGACCGACTCGCCGATGACGCTGATCACGGCGTGCCGTCCGGTGCGTGGGCCGCCGATCCCGGCCGGTCCGTCACGTTGGGAGGGGTTGCGAGCTGGTCGGCCACGTCTCTCCAGGAGTCCTTGAACATACCGTAAGCGGTCTTGATCTCGACGCCCACCGGGAGTTCCGGGCATTCGTTCTCGCCGTTCGTCCCCCAGTTGACCCAGCCGGACCGGCGCCGCTGGACGATCTGGAAGGCTCCGGAGGGTGCCGCCGTCCACCAGATCATCGCCCGGAACAGCTCGGAATGGAACTCCACGGTCTTGGAAGCCGGTCCCGGGAAGATCGTCTCATCAGGGACGGCCGACAGGTCGACCGGCTCGACCGCCACTCGACCGCGATGACGATGACGCCCGCCTGCTTGGCCCGCTCGATCGCCGACTCGATGCCGTTCTCGTCGACCGCGCTGATCGCGCACGCATAGGCACGGACGCCTCGGCCACCACCGGCCGAGGCGGTGTCACTCGACCCCGGCGAGCCGTGACTAAAAGTCAGACTATTTAAGGGTCAAGCAGTGTCGTTCCGCCCGCAACAACATCTCTCCGGGGGTGGCCCGGATGACGGCCCACTGTTCCCTGGCCGGGTGCGCGATCGCGCGCTCCGGTCGGCCCCGGTCCAGGTATAGTCGATGTCTGATGTATTCCCGACCAGAGGCATGATCACAGAGTTGGGGTCCGACCGGCCACGGACAGGACCGGCTCGTTCGCCGACGGCTCCCTCCGCAGAACGGCACGGACCGCTAGACGATCGGTTGAGAAGGCGAAACCATGGGGCAGGGCAGCACGCCGTCCACGGCGAGACAGAACGACGCCACGCGCGCGACTCCTTCGACGGCACCGCCCCCGCTACCGGTCAGCCGGCTACGCCCGGCGTACCAGCAGGTCGCCGACCAGTTGCGCGAGCTGATCCTCAACGGCTCGCTCACCTCGGGACATCGTCTGCCTCCCGAAGCCGACCTCGGCGGCGACTTCGGGGTGAGCCGGAGCACCGTCCGCGAGGCGCTGCGCGTTCTCGCCTCGCAGGGTCTCGTCAGGACGGTTCGAGGCACCACCGGCGGAACCTTCGTCTCCCATGTCGAGCCGGACCAGGTCAGCGACTACCTCGAGACCAGCATCGGCCTGATGTCGGGCTCGGACACCCTGACCCTGGCGGACATCCTGGAGGCGCGCGAGATGCTGGAGGTCCGCGCCGCCCATCTCGCGGCGAGGCGCCGCGAGCCACGGCATGTCGACGCGCTGCGAGCCGCCATGGAGCGCGAGAAGCACGGTCGCGGCCGGAGCGTGAAGTTCAACGAGCACCGGCACTTCCACGGAATCATCATCGAGGCGACCGGCAACGGCCTGCTGACCGTGATGACCGAGCCGGTCTTCCGGGTCCTGCGGTCACGGTTCCTCAGCCCGGACGTGCCGCGCGAGTTCTGGGCGCAGGTCGACCGTGAGCACGAAACGATCGTGGATCGCATCGACGCCGGCGACGCCGAAGGCGCCGCCGAGGCCATGCAGGTTCACCTGAGCAGAATCCGTGACGCCTACCACGACTGAGCGAGGGTCCCGGCGAACGTTTCCGGCCGGCTCCGCACGAGCGTGCGTTGGGGCGGACTTCACCGCGCCGGGACCCGCGAGGCCGGTACGCCCGGCGCGTCCTCGCCGATCCGTCCCCTCCGGCTTCCGCATGCCCGGAGGCGAAGGCTCGCTTAAAATATCTGATGTATTCGCCACAGGTGTTTCCCCGACGTTCTGGCCGCCGGATGTCAGGGCGCGCCCGGCCGGAAACACGAACGGCGATCACCGCCGCCCTGCCTGTTGAACGACGCGCGCAGCACCTCACACCGGCGGCACCGGGGGCGTCGGACACCTTAGACAAGGTCACCGCATTGCCCTACGCTTCATACGTCTGACATTATCTACCGAGGCGAGCATCCGGGGACGGCGATGGCGATCAAAGAGGGATGGAAGGGCCGCTTCTTCGAGGACTTCGAGGTGGGTGACGTCTACCAGCATCCCCTGGGCCGAACGGTCACCGAGTCCGACAACACGTGGTTCACGTTGCTGACGATGAACACCAACCAGATGCACTTCAACACCGAGTACGCCAAGCGGTCCGAGTTCACCAGACCGCTCGTCGTCTCCACCCTGACCGTGGCGATCGCGGTCGGGCAGAGCGTCACCGACATCACCCAGAACGCGTTCGCCAACCTGGGCTGGGACGAGATCAGGATGACCCACCCGGTCTTCGCGGGGGACACGTTGTACAGCGAGTCGCTCGTGCTGGAGAAGCGGGAGTCCGGCAGCCGTCCCCACGCGGGCATCGTCACCGTGCACACCCGGACGCTCAACCAGGACGGGGACGAGGTCTGCTCGTTCAAGCGCACCTTCTACGTCTACAAAAAGGGAGCGCCCCAGTTGGAGGGCCTTTTCCCCACCGGCAAGAAGCCGCTCACCGGTGACCAGGGGCCGTCCCAGGAATGACGCCCCCTGGGGTGAGTCCCTCGGGGAGCTGATGGAGGTGGCTCGCAGAGCGGAGGCCGCGGGCGCCGAGGTCATCTGGGTTCCCGAATCGCAGCGCCACCGTCACCGCGGCGGCTCTCGCGACGGCCACCAGACGGGTCAGGATCGGCACCGCCATCGCGCTCGCCTTCACCCGCAGCCCGATGATCACCGCCCTGGAGGCGCTCGACATCGACGAACTGTCGGACGGGCGCTTCGTCCTGGGTCTGGGAACCGGTACAGCAGGGCGTCCGCCGCGAACGGCACGCTGCCGCCGAGCATCTCGTGGACGAGCCTCAGCCTGGTCACGTAGTCGATGTCGCGCGGATGCCCTTACACGTCGGGGATGCGCACCACCGCCCCGCGCGGCGTGGCCAGGACGGCATCCTCGGCGGCGACGAAGTTGCGCGGCGACGCGTCCGGATCGTCGGTCGTCGGGCTCGACTCGTCCAGCGGTCGCCCGTATCAACGGCCCGCCGCCAAGCGTTCCGGGCCGCCGCTCAACTCCCCCAACCACTTGGTTGACAAGCAAGCGCTTGGGGGATAAGGTCATCGCTATGAACGCCACACAGGCACCGATCGACCGCAGGGCGGCGTTGGTCGAGGCCGCGTTCGAGTCGATCGCCCGGCATGGTTTCGAGGGGCTGCGCCTTCGAGAGGTCGCCGGTGCGGCCGGGATCGACCATTCGACGATCCACCACCACTTTGCGACCAAGCAGGATCTGATCGAGGCGGTCGTCAACAGAGCGACCGAGCCTCTGTACCGAACGATTCCCCCCGGATCGTCCGCCGGCGAGCGTCTACGGGGCCACGTCCACATTCTCGCCGAGATGATCGAAACCGAGCCCGACCTCTTCGTGGTGCTCGCCGAGATCGACCTGCGGGCCCGAAGGGACGCGCAGGTGCGGGCGATCATCGATCGAGTCGAGCAGGGCTGGCGGTTCGGACTCGGACAGCTCCTCGACGGCGACACCGGCCTGGTCGAGTTGGTGATCGCCGTCGTGAAAGGGGTCCGGCTCGATCCGCCGGCCGCGCGAGCGGTGCTCGAGCGCACGGCAGACCTCATCGTGGGCGACGAGATCGAGCGATGACCGGGAAACGACGTCCCGTCGCACAGGTCGGGCCGGTCTTCCTGATCGTCGGCGGCGCGGCCGGGCTGATCGGGGGAGCCACCCATGGAGACCTGCCCGAGGACTCGGGCGCGGCCGCCCTTCAGTTCGTGGCCGACCATCCCGCATACGCGCTGGTCCACATCGTCTCGATTCTCGGCGCCGTGCTCTGGTCGATCGGATTGGCCAGCCGATACGTCGACCGGGCGACTCCGACCGGCCGGTGGCTGGCCACAGCGGCAGGCCACGCCGCGCTGGCCGGGGCCGCGGTGATGGCCGTGCAGTTCTCCATCGACGGGATCGGGATGACCGCCCTGGCGGCGCTCTGGTCCGAACCCGGCGCATCGAGGGAGACGTTCGAGGCCATCGCCGAGATCGCTCCCGCCGCGCTCGTCGGAACGGCCCTGACCTGGGTCGTCATCCTCTACGGCCTCGCCCCGATCCTGGCGGGATCCTCCCTTGTGCTCACCGCCCGCCCGGTCCTCGGCTGGACCGCCGTCGCGCTCGGCGCGTTCTCGGTCGTCGGCGGGCTCACGCTCGCTCTGCGCGTCAACCTCCTCCCGGACTGGCTGGTCTTCGCCGGCGCGACCATCGGCGTGAACCTCTGGATCATCTGCCTCGGTGCCGCCCAGCTCCGGGGAGCTCCGGCCCGCACCTCGCAAGCGATCGCACAGTGACATGCCGGCCCTGACGAACCACACCCGGCTCGGCGCCGTAGCCTGGACGCTGACCATCCTCTACTTCCCGATCCAGCTCGTGGTGGCGCTGGCCTGGCCCGAGCCCTACTCCCTGACGGCCAACACCATCAGCGATCTCGGCGTCACGAGCTGCGGACAGTCGAATCCCTTCCCCGGCCGCGAGATCTTCGTCTGCTCGCCGCTGCACCCGCTGATGAACATCGGATTCGTGTTCGTCGGCGTGACGACCGCCGTCGGCGCGATCCTGACCCGGCGAGCCTGGCCACGCTCCCGGCTGACGACTGCGGCCCTGATCGGCGTGAACCTCGCCGGTGCCGGCGGAGTCCTGGTCGGTCTCGCCCCCTCCGACACCGCCCTGCACCTGCACAGCCTCGGGGCGCTGCTTCAGCTACCCGCCGTGATGGCGCCGATATTTCTCGGTCTCGCCCTGCGCCACGAGAGACGCCGGCTCGCCGCCTTCTCCCTCGTCGTCGGAGCGGTGGGCGCCGTCGGCACAGTGCTCTTCGTCCTCCGGCTGCCCGCCCTCTGGTTCGGCATTCTCGAACGGCTCGCCCTCGAGCCGTTCACCCTCTGGACCTTCGCGCTCGGGATCACACTGCTCCGCCCGCCGGCCGCGACACGTGTCCGATCGATCGAGGACACCGGCGGAGAACTTCGGCCGCTGGCATAGCCGGCCACTCGGCGCGAAGGTCGTCGACGTAGACCTCGCCGCCGCTGTTGAGGAACACCCAACGCGTCCTGGACAACCGCCTTCATGAGGGTCTCCCGCGCCGTCGCGGCACTGCGGCGATTCACGACATCACACGTCGCGGCCTCATCGACCCGGGAGCCGACTTCCCAGCCGATCAGGGACATGTGACACCCGGTATCCCGGCGGGCGCGCGGTTCAGCGACCGGCTCCCGGGACGACGTGCCCCGACTCGTAGGCGAAGACGACGAGTTGCGCGCGGTCGCGGGCGCCGAGCTTGGTCATCGTCCTGCTGACGTGCGTCTTGACCGTGGCGTGGCTGATGACCAGATGGGTGGCGATCTCCTCGTTGGACATGCCGGCCGCCACCAGCGACAGGACCTCGCGCTCCCGCTCGGTCAGGCGCTCCAGCCCCGGACCGGCCACCGGGCGCGGCGGCGTGGAGACGTACTCCTCGATCAGCCGCCGGGTGACGGACGGCGAAAGCAGCGCGTCGCCGCGGGCGGCCACCCGTACCGACTGCAGCAGTTCGGCGGGCTCGATGTCCTTGAGCAGGAATCCACTGGCTCCCGCGCGCAGGGCGGCGAAGACGTACTCGTCGAGGGCGTAGTTGGTGAGGATCACCACCCGGACTCCGTCGAGCTCGGGATCCTCGCCGATCCTGCGGGTGGCCTGTATCCCGTCGAGCAGCGGCATCCGCACGTCCAGCAGCGTGACGTCCGGCAGCAGCCGCCGGGTCAGTTCGACGGCCTCCACCCCGTTGCCCGCCTCGCCGACCACGACGATGTCGTCGGCGAGTTCGAGCAGGGCCCGGAAACCGGCGCGCATCAGCGCCTGGTCGTCGGCCAGCAGCACCCGGATCACGACTGCCCGGCCAGCGGCAGCTCGGCACGGACGGCGAACCCGTGCCGGTCGCGCGGTCCGGCGGTGAGCGAGCCGCCGACGGCCACCGCGCGCTCGCGCATCCCGATCAGGCCCATCCCGTGCTCCACGGTGCCCGTGCCGGACTCACCGTCGTCCTCGACGTGTACCACGATCATGGCGGGATGGTATTCCAGCGTCAGCGCGATCGACGCGCGCCCGGCGTGGCGCAGCACGTTGGTGAACGCCTCCTGCGTGATGCGGTAGGCCGCCCGGTCGACGTCCGGGGGAAGCTCCCGTGGCACGCCCACGGTGGTGGACCTCACCGGCAGCCCCGCCGCCTCGGCCCTGGCCACCAGCCTCGGCAGGCGGGCCAGCCCCGTCTCGGGACCGTCCGGCTCCGCCTGCCGCAGCACCCCCAGCGTGGCGCGCAGTTCCCGCATCGCCTCGTGTCCCGAGTCCTTGATCGCGACCAGCGCCTCGCGGGCCCGTTCGGGCTTTCGATCCAGCAGCTCCAGGGCGACCGCCACCTGGACGTTGATCACCGAGATGCTGTGGGTGAGCGTGTCGTGCAGTTCCTGGGCGATCCACAGCCGTTCCTCTCCCGCCCGGCGCAGCGCGGCCTCCTCACGGGTGCGCTCGGCCTCGGCCGCACGCCGCTCGACCTCCCGTACGGAGGCGCGGCGGTTCCTGACGACCTCTCCGATGACCACCATCGCCACCAGCCACCCGCTGAGCAGGTTGAACCCGTCGCCGGGCTCGGGGTCGGAGTCGGACAGCGCGATGAGGCCGTAGACGCCCGCGGCCAGCGCCACGGCGAGCGAGACGGCCAGCCTGCGGCGGCCGAGGGTCGCCGCCGTGTAGATCGCCGTCAACGCGGGCGCGGCGGCGAAGACACCCGGATACCGCCCCGCGTAGTAGGCGACACCGCACGCGACGGCGACCACCCCGACGATCATCGGCGTCCTCCGGCGGAAGGCCAGCGCCAGCGACGACACCGTGATCAGCGCCAGACCCGTGGTGTCCAGCGGCCGCTCGAACGCTCCCGACCAGGACAGTCCGCCGTAGGTGCCCGCGACGATCCCGGTCAGCGCGGCCAGCGCGATCAGCACGTCCGTCCTGTGGTTCCTCACCCTGCCACGGTAGGCCACCGGACCTGGCCGATCCTCCCACCGGCCGGGGAGGTCCGGCGTACCTCCCCGGCGGTATCGCGGCCCCCGGATACATCCGGGGATGTACGGCGAAACGCCGCCTTCGGGGCGACGATCGTCAAGCGCCGGATCGGAAGCATGGCGTGCATGGACTCTCCCCCCTTCCCTGGCTGGACCATCTGGTCACTGCGCCTGTTCGCCACCGCGCACCTGGCCGGGGTGCTCGGGCAGGCCGTGCTGGCCGGGCTGTTCGTCACCGGTGACGTGGACATGCTCACCTGGCACCGGAACAACGCCGGCGTCACGCACGTCCTGCTCTACCTCCAGCTCGGTGCCGCGATCGGACTGTGGCGGCCCGGCCGGGGGCCACTCTGGCCCGCCTGGGCCAGCGCCGGGCTCGTGGCCCTGGAGACGGCACAGGTCGCCCTGGGCCAGGACCGGATCATCGCCCTGCACTTCCCGCTCGGCATGACGATCTTCGGCCTCTCCGCGGTGCTGTGCGTCTGGACCTGGCGGGGCCTGCGGAGGGCCGCGGCATGACCTCGCGCAGAGCCTTCCTCGGACTGCTGGGCGGCGCGGGCCTCGCCGTCGCCGGATGCGGGAGCCTGACCGGCGAGACCACCGGCGAGGCCCTTGCCAGCACGCTGCCGCTGCCCAGGCCGTTCACCGTACCGCTGCCCGTCCCCGCACTCGCCCTGCCGGTACGGCCGGGCCACTACGAGGTGGTCCAGCGCGCGGCCAGGGTGGAGATCATCCCCGGTACCACGACCGAGGTGTGGGGGTTCGGCGGAACCTTCCCCGGGCCGACCTTCGACCTGCGCCGCGGCGGCCGTACCACCGTCAGGGTGCGCAACGAGTTGCCGGTGCCCACCTCCACCCACCTGCACGGCGGCGTCACCCCACCCGACTCCGACGGTTACCCGACCGATCTCGTGGTGCCCGCGGGCCAGGGGTTCGGGCCACCGCCGGGAGGCCACTCCCAGCACGACCTGTCGTCGTGGACGTTCCACTCCGGGGCCAGGGACTACGTCTACCCGCTGGACCAGCGGGCCGCCACGCTCTGGTACCACGACCACCGGATGGACTTCACCGGTCCGCAGGTGTGGCGAGGGCTGGCCGGATTCCTGATCGTCCGCGACGACGAGGACGACGCGCTGCCGCTGCCGAAGGGCGAGCGCGACATCCCGTTGATGATCTGCGACCGGTCCTTCGAGGAGGACGGCTCGTTCCGCTACCCGTCGCTCGACCCGAGCCTGCGGGTCACGGCGGGGGTCGAGGACGCCTACATGGAGGGTGTCGAAGGCGATGTGATCCTGGTCAACGGCGCCCCGTGGCCGATCCTGGAGGTGTCGGCCACCCGCCACCGGCTGCGCCTGCTCAACGCCTCCAACGCCCGCCGCTACCGGTTGGAGCTGTCTCCCGGCGGCCGCTTCACACAGGTCGGCAGCGACGCCGGGCTGCTGGCCGCGCCGGTGACGCACGCCGCGGTCACCATCGCCCCCGCCGAACGGTTCGACCTGGTCGTGGACTTCTCCGACTACCCGGTGGGCAGCGAGGTGACCCTGGTCAACACCCTGGGGAACGGCCCCACCAGGAACGTGCTGCGCTTCCTGGTCACTCACCGGGCCGTCGACGACAGCGCGATCCCGAAACGGCTGTCGCGGCCGGAGCCCGCCGAGCGGTCCTCGGCGGTGACCACCAGGACGTTCGACTTCCGGGCCACCAGGCGGGGGCCGGGTGCCCTTTGGACGATCAACGGGCAGCCCTTCCGGCCGGGCAGCCCGCTGGCCCGCCCTCGTCTCGGCACGGCCGAGATCTGGCGCTTCACCAGCGACTTCCACCACCCGGTGCACGTGCACCTGGCCCACTTCCAGGTGCTCTCCCGCAACGGCAGGCCGCCCGCCGCCACCGACGCGGGCTGGAAGGACACCGTGGACGTGCGGCCGTACGAGGTCGTGGAGGTGCTCGTCCGCTTCGAAGGCCACCGAGGCCGGTACATGACGCACTGCCACAACCTGGAACACGAGGACATGGCGATGATGGCCGACTTCGAGGTGGTGTGATCGCTCCGCCTGGGTCTGGAGCCACAGGACCTGTTCGGCGCCCCGCCCCGGTGATGGCCGCGACGGGGCAGGCAGGGCGGCGAAGACAGCCACGGCCAGGGCACCGCCGGTCCGGCAGTTGGGACCCAGACGCCGCCGCGGTGCCGACCCGGATGGCTGCCGGTCAAAGATCAGGCGACGGCCGCCTTGAGGTGCCCGCCGCCCGCCGTACGGGCCGACGCACGCGGACTCATATGTTCACCTGAAAATCCCCAACAAAGGGGAGCAATTCAGACAAACCTTCCAACAAAGGGGGAGAAATATTCCATACACGGACCATTCATCGTTCGCTTCTCGTCCCGCAACATAACTCATGAATGGTATGCCGAAAGCTTTTCCGGATATCGGCCAGCATTAGGAACGAAGGCGCCTGGTAACTGGAGTTTGTCGCGCAACGCAATTGAGGATTACGGCCCGCAAGGTCATCGGCCGGGCTATGGTTCCCCTCGAAACATTAAAAGCCCCGGCGGGTGCTCCAACACCCCCGGGACACGGCACCCGGAGAACCTTCCGAATGCGTATACACCGTAGCAACCCCAAGGCCGGTTTCACCATCCTGCCCAACGGTTTTCTCAAAAACCGGCGGCTTTCCCTCCTCGCGCGCGGCCTGCTCGCCTACCTGATGTCCTTCTCCGACAGCACCCACCAGGACATCAAGACCCTCGCCGCCGAGAACCCCGAGGGCCAGCAGGCCATCGCCAGGGCCATGCGCGAGCTGACCGCCCACGGCTACCTGATCCGCAGGCGCTTCCGCGACGAGGCCGGGAGGATGCGCACCGTGGTGGACGTCTACGACACCCCGCAGCACGACCGTCCCGACAGCGACCTCCAGGTCACCCCGGCTCTCGGGAAGCCAAGCCTTGGTGAGACGAGCGCGCTCCCTACAGGAGTAAAGAAAGAACTCCAAGAAACCAACCCCTCCCCCGGACCGGCCGCGCGACGGCGCGGCTCGGGCGAGCCCGTCTGGCCCGCCAAGCCACCCCCGGACAGCGGAGACAACGAGTGCGATGGGGATGGCGGGGACGATGGAGACGGCGGCGGGGATGGATCTGCGGCCCCCGGCATCGCCCTCCTGACCCGCCTGGGCCGGGCCGAACCCCGGCTGACCGTCGGCGAGACCGAGATGGCCCCCGTCCTGCCCCTCCTCGCCGAGTGGCTCGCCCGAGGCAGCACCGAGACGCAGATCCGAACCGTTCTGACCGTCGGACTCCCCGATGAGATCCGCTCACCCGCCAAACTGATCATGTACCGGCTGCGGACCAAACTGCCCGCCCACGCGCCGATGACCGCATCTGCCAGGCTCATGGCCCGCACCGAGTGCGACGACTGCGCACGCCCCGTACCGAACCCCGGCAGATGCCCTCAGTGCGCTGACACCCAGACCAGAAAACCCGCCCCGACCGCAGACGTGAAACGCGGCGCCACCCTCGCCCGCGAACTGTTGAAGCGGCCACGCCCCATGGCCGCATAAGCGGGATGCCGTCGCCATCGGTGACCACATGCTGTCGGGAATCAGCTGCAAAATCAGGCGCGACAGGTCGATGCGGTCACGCCCACCACGGGAGCGAAACGGGTTGGGCCGAGAACTTGCCGAGGCCCTGCGGTCGTGCTGCGCCGTCTTCGTTCGGCAGGGCTCGCACCTGGCGAAGTCACCGGGAAGACGTGCAGACCTGTCGTGAATGGTGCCGGTCGCCTTACTCGAAGAGGGACGGGTCTCCGGTGCCCCGGCGGAGGATCTCGGGCTCACCCTGCGAAAGATCGACGACCGTCGTCGGGGTGGCGCCGCACTCGCCGGAGTCGATGACGGCGTCCACCGTATGCTCGAGCCTCTCCTTGATCTCCCAGCCCTGCGTCGGGGGCTCGGTCTCATCGGGCAGCAACAGGGTGCTCGACAGCAGCGGTTCGCCGAGTTCGGCCAGCAGCGCCTGCGTGATGGCGTGGTCGGGGATCCGGACGCCGACCGTCTTCTTCCGGGGGTGCAGCAACCGCCGCGGCACCTCCTTGGTCGCGGGCAGGATGAACGTGTATCCGCCGGGGGTCGCCGCCTTGACCGAGCGGAACAGCGCATTGCTCACATGTACGAACTGGCCGAACTGGCCGAAGTCTCTGCAGACCAGGGTGAAATGGTGGTCACTGCCCAGGTGGCGGATCTCCCTGATCCGGTCGATGCCCTCCTTGTTGCCCAGCCGGCACCCCAGCGCGTAGCACGAGTCCGTCGGGTACGCGATCAGCCCGTCCGCGCGCAAAAGCTCGACCGCCTGGCGGATCAGCCGAGGCTGCGGATCGTCCGGGTGCATATCAAAGTACTTCGTCACACCTTGAAGTTTAGAAGCGGACGCTCCGCCACATGGCATGCAGGCGGCCCGCAGATGCCGAGTGAACCGAAGGTCACCGTCCCCCCCTTCAACGCGGCGTCCGGTCGTCGTTCAACCGGCCGGCCCAGATCACTGCCGTCCCGGCGCCTTACGAGAGTCCGTTCATCGACTCGGCCGGGCCACGGCGCCGCACGCCGCGAAGATCCACTCGGTCGGCCCGTGGAACGCCGTGCGGAGGATGGAGAATGGACGAGCGGATCACCCCCCACGCGACCTCGGAGAATCTTCATGAAAGCCGTGACCGACAGCGTCACCAAGAACCGGCAGTCGATCGACGGCTTGCGTGCCATGGTCGCGCGCGCCTTCGGAGATGCCCAGGTGCCCGAGGGTGAGGACTGGGTCGAGGAGTTGGGCCACGGCTGGTTCAACGTGGCCTACCGGATCCGCCTGCGAGACGGCCGGTCAGTGGTGCTCAAGATCGCGCCGCCTGCCGACGTCGAGGTGATGACGTACGAACGGAACATGATGCGCACCGAGGTGCACGCGCTGACGATGGTCCGTGAGCGCACCTCCGTACCGGTGCCCGCCGTTCTCTTCTACGACGAGAGCCACGAGCTGTGCGACGCCGACTACTTCTTCATGGAGTTCGTCGACGCCGACAATCTCGGCATCATCAAGGACCGGTTGTCCCCCGAGGTATACGGCACCTACCAGGAGGCACTCGGCGCGGCGAACCATGCCCTCAACCAGATCAAGGGCGATCATTTCGGGCCGTTGCTGGACAACACGGCGAGCGGGGCCACCTGGCGGCAGGTCTTCACCGGCATCGTCGAGGACGTCCTGCGCGACGGAGAGCGGCGCAACGTCGACATCGGCTGGGACTACGACGTCATCCGCCTGCTCGTGGCCGAGCACGCGGACTGCCTCGACGAGGTGACCGAGCCGGCGTTCGTCGAGTGGGACCTCTGGGATTCCAACGTCATGGTGCGCGACGGCGCCCTGGTGAGCATCATCGACCATGAGCGTGCGCTGTACGGCGATCCGATCATGGAGGCCGGATTCGTCGCCACCGAGACAGACGGCATGTCGAGTGACGTGGAGAGCTTCATCCGGGGCTACGGCAGCGAGCCGTTCACTCCGGCGGAAAGAACGCGGCGCCGCCTGTACAACCTTCACCTTCTGTTGATCATGGTCATCGAGACCGTCTACCGCGGGCACACGGATTCCTCGCAGTACGACTTCGCGCGGCCGCGACTGGCGCAGATCATGGAAACCTTCGGCCACCGGCAGTGACGCCTGCGGACAATCTCCGGTTGAGTCCACCCGGTGACCGCGAGGACCGGACCACGGCCCTCGGCACGCGACCGGTCGGGCCGCTGCTCTGGGACTCCGCTTCCCAGGCGACCGTGTCGGTCGCGACCTACGGCATCTACGCGCTGACGAACGCCTGGTTCGTCTCCCGCGGCGTGGGGGCGATCGCGTTCGCGGCCGTGAACATCGTGACGCCCATCCTGTTGATCCTCGGGGCGGTGGCGACCACGGTCGGGCTCGGCGGCGCGTCGCTGGTCTCCCGCAGCCTCGGCGCCGGCGACCTCCGGCAAGCCGCTCGGGCGACCGGCAACGCGTTCCTCGTCTACTGGACGACGGCCGTGATCATCGGTGTGCTGGGAGTGCTGCTGGTCGACCCGCTCCTCACCCTGCTGGGCGCCACGGACGAGACTCACGGCTACGCGCGCGACTACGCCCTGATCATTCTGGCGGGTGCGATCACAGCGACCGGCTTCTCCAGCCTGGTGCGGGCCGAGGGACGAATGCGCTTCTCGACCATGCTCTGGGTGGCTCCGGTGGTCTGTCAGATCGTGCTCGATCCGCTGCTGATCTTCGGCTTCGGCCTGGGGGTTCGCGGCGCTGCGCTGGGAACGGTGGGCGGCCAGGCGGTTTCCATGGGTATGAGCCTGTGGTTCTTCTTCGTCCAGCGCGACCGCCCCTACCGCGTCACCCGCGCCGATCTGCGCCCGCACGGCCCCACGTTGCGCCTGCTGGTAGCCGTGGGAGCACCGTCCTTTCTCGGAGGCTTCGGCAACACCCTGGTCGTGGCGCTCGTCAACAACCTGCTGGTGACGCTCGGCGGCCCGGTGCTGATGAGCGCCTACGCCATCTGCAGCCGAATCGGCACGTTCGTCCTGATGCCCCAGCTCGGCATTTCACAGGGGATGCAGCCGCTGATCGGATACAACGCGGGCCGCGCCCTGGCCGCTCGCGTCGGCCGCACGAGAACACTCGCCCTTCGCGCGACAGCGGTCTACGGAACGGTGGCCTGTCTCGTCCTTCTGGTGGCCGCCGCGCCGTTGACGGCGGCGTTCACCGACGATCCAGCGGTCCGGGAAGCGGCGACCCATGCCCTGCGAATCATCGCGCTCAGCTATCCCCTCGCAGGGGTGGCGATGCTCGTGTCGGCGTACTTCCAGGCGTTGGGGCGGGCGCGACCGTCCTACGTGATCTCGATCGGGTCGATCGTGGCGGTCCGGGTGCCGTTGCTGCTCGCCTTCAGCCTCTTCGGAACCCTGTGGTTGTGGATCAGCTTCCCGGTGGCCGAGATCGTCGTCGCGGGAGCCGCGATGTTGATCCTGCGCCGCCTGGGGAAATCACGCGGAGCACACGGTGAGCATGTCCAGCCCTGCTAATGATCTCGAAAGGCTGCGGTCAGGTTAGGGACGGGCCGATCGCCGACTGGGATTTCCCGGGGTACACCGGGGGCATGAGGAGTCACCGAGCTGACCACTGGGCTGTTCGGGGCGCGCCACAGTCCAGGGCGTGTATGGGCTCCGCAATCACATGACGCAGCGGAATCAGCGTGGATTCCCCCGCCGTGTCGAAGGCCGGCGCAGGCTCCACCTGCCGGCCACCGCGCTCACCATCAAGAAGGGGGCCGCCGTGGTCGTACACGACGACCAGGCCCGCCACGGCGTTGCCTCCGCCGAAAGCCCCAGCTCACCACGCACGTCCTTGACCTGAAGTTCAGTTGAGGTTCTAGCGTGCCGTAGTCATGACCACCGACTGACGACAGGGAAACGATGATGATCCTCGTAACCGGCGCAACCGGAAACATCGGAAGCGCTCTGCTGAGGCAACTACACACGTCCGGTTTCACACGCTTGCGAGGTCTGACCCGTGACGCGACACGGGTCTCATTCCCTTCGGGGGTCGAAGCCGTTGAGGGTGATCTCGCTCAGCCGGACTCACTGAAGCCCGCGCTGGACGGGGTGCGTTCGTTGTTCCTGCTGCGGGGCCTGGGCGCGGAGGCCGACGTCCTCACGGCCGCCCGGCAAGCAGGCGTGGAACACGTGGTGCTCGTGTCGTCCATCACGGTCCAGACCCATCCGCACCTGCCCGCCACCGCCGAGAATCTGGCCGTCGAGCAGTTGCTCAGGGACAGCGGCATGGCCTGGACGATCCTACGGCCGACACAGTTCGCCTCGAACACCCTGTGGTGGGCGCAGTCGATCCGCGAGCATGGGACGGTTCGAGTGCCCTACGCGGACATCGGCCTGCCCACCATCCATCCCGCGGACATCGCCGCGGTGGCCCGGGTGGCGCTGACCGAGCCCGGCCACCAGGGAAGGACATATGCACTGACCGGTCCGGAACGGATCACACCCCGGCGACAGATCGAGGCCATCGCCGCGGCGGTGGGGCGGGAGGTGGCCTTCGTCGAGATCAGCCGGCAGGAGGCACATCTGCAGATGGCCTCCTTCATGGGAGACCAGACCGCCGACGCGGTGCTCGATCTGATGGGCGGAGACATCAATGATGAGCTGCTGAAGGTGCGCGACACGGTACCGAGGATCACCGGCTCCCCGGCCAGATCGTTCCAGCAGTGGGCTTCGGAGAATGGCGCCGCCTTCCGCTAGGACCGAATAGACCACCACGCTGGGCCGGGAGTTCCCGCGCGCCCCCTGGCCAATGAGTCCTTGCACGGCTCGCCGGCCGCGCCTACGTTCTTAGTCGTGATCAATATGAGCCGGCGGAGACATCAGATCCTCTTACCGGCGCTGGCGGTGGTCGCCGCTCTCGTCGCGGTGTGGTCCGGGCCCACGTGAACAGGCGCTGAGAGCGTGTCAGGTGCTCGATTGGTACGCCGCTCAGAAGGTCTTCGGCGAGGGCAGCACCATAGAGGACGAGGCCTCGGCCGCGCCGACCGCCGATCCCCTGCAGGGAATCTCATACGTCCCCACACAGTGCAACTACAAGAACAGTAAAAGCACGCTGTATGCCCTTGTTCTCATGCGCACTCCGCTGACAAGCGTCGAGGTGGAGAGGAACGAGGAATTCTGCGACAACATCAGAACGGCCGACTCCCAGGACCTGGAGGGTGTCGCCGACCAGGCGGTCTGGGTTCCCGGCAAGGGGGACCTCTGTGTGTACGCCCACGGCGTGGTGATGCTGATCAGCACCAACCTGAACAACAGTGGCGGCACGGCCCTGCTCGGTGGCACCCTCGAAGGAGCGAAGAGGATAGCCGCGGAGATCATCCCCCGTATCGCGGAATGATCGCCCCAACCCCCGGCAGCGGGGTACAGGCCGCCCTGCGGGTACGCGGCCCGAGGCGGCGTGATTCCCGGCGACCATGTCCGTCTGCCGCCGATCCCGCTTCCAGCGGAGATTCTCTCCCCAGGGCAAAAGTCACCCGGAAGGCACCACCACGTCCACACTTCTTGATCGGTGATGTCACCGCGCAGACGAGCCGTCACGCGTCCCGGGAAAGCGACTCCTCCGCTGCCTGAAGAGAGCGGCTTCCCGCTGAGCCGCTTACGGTGGTCACGCCTGGGCTCCCGGGCGGACGATCATGAGGACCACGACGATCGCCCACAGCAGGTTGTAGATTCCGGCGAGCATGCTCAGGGTGCGCAACCGCTTGCCGTCGTCGGGGTTGGCGAGGGCCTCGCGTTGCTCCGGATAGATTCGCAGGGCGAGCAGAGCACCGGCGGCGGCGGTGAGGACCATGGAGATATTTATCCAAATCTCGCCCATCCGGCCCTGGGTGACGGCCAGAGCGATTCCCACGACGGGCACGACGATGCCGAAGACGCCGTAGCCGCGGGTGATGCGGTGCAGCGCGACAGCCACGGCCCGGTTGCGGTCTCCCGAGGTTTCCGGCCGCGGGTCGACAGACGCGCCCGCGACGGCCGGGCTCACCGCGGCACTCGCGGCGACCGGGGCATAGCGGGAGAACAGGCTTGTCGCGACGGCCGAGCCTCCGACGAACACAATGCTGGCGAGTACATGGACCGACAGCAGCACACCTTCCACGAGCTTCTCCTCTCCACAGCCTTCAGAGAGCCTGAAGCTTAGCAGATGCTTCAGGCTCTCTGAAGGTGGCGGCACAGGAATGGCACCCCTGCTGTCCGGGACGTCTCGCACGTCAGATCAGAGCCGGGAGCGCCCTTCGAACGCGGCGCGTGCGGCGTCGGCGATCTGACGCTGAATCGGGTCGGCGTCCGGGCCGAACAGCCGCTCGTCCACCCCGGCCACGGCCTTCATCGCCTCCCGCATGAGACGCGCGCCCTCGGGCGTGATCTCGATGGCCGAAGCGGACCCGGCGCGAGCGGTGTTGTCACGAACGAGCCCGGCCCCGGACAGCGTCTTCACCGCCGTATGAACGCTCTGTACCGTGATTCCGGACATTCGCGCCAAGTCGCTGAACGATGCGCCGGGCACGCCGGTGATGTGTCCAAGCAGGCCGAACCTGCTCACCGTCAGTCCGAGCGGCGCGAGGGCGGCGCCGAGCTCGGACTCGATCCGGTGCGCCAGCGTGAGCAGCACGATGGAGGGGCTGGTCTCCGGCGGACCTGGACGGGCGTTCTCGATTGTCACCTTCCAAGTCTCCCGCACTGCCCCCCTCGGCTACGGCACCGTCGCCCCCCTTCCGTGCGGCTCTCCTTGTCACTCACAACCACGTTCCAGCTAGTGATGTTTCGCGATGAGACCGCGGCGGGCCGGGCGTTGGAGAAGTTCTCCCTGCCCGACCTGCCCGAGCGGATCTCGGCCCGGGAGCCGGTACGGCTGCGCGTGCGCGAGGAGGTGGCCCGCCACAACGCCTCCCCCTCTCACCACTTCCGCGGGCCGGTCAAACCGGCCGACGCCGAGGCCGAACCGAACGGCTACCGGATGCGAACCGCACGCAGGCTGGACCGGGAGAAACAGGCCGACGCCACGTTCACCCGCAACGGCTTCGTCGATCAGGAACCGGCGGACAGTCGTCGGCGCTGAGAATGATCTAATCAGTTCATAGGTTTTCGGACTTATGTCAGCATTCTGCGCCACCCCGCGTCAGCTGAGCTTCGGGTTCGCGCTGTGGACACGGGCGATGGCGGCCGAGCCGATCCACCGCGAGTTCAAGGTCGAACTGTCGCCGGTGAGCGTGGGCCGCGTCCCGGCCAAGCCGGGCATCTCCCCGCAGCGCCCGCTGTGTCGCGCCTACCAGCAGAATCCGGCGGTCGTGGATGAGTGGAAGCGGCCACCCGGTCCGGCGGGTACCCGACGGGCAGCGCGGTGAGCTCCGGCAGCCCAGTGGCGCGATGACACAGGAACTCCCCCTCGACCAGGCTCTCGGCGAGCAGCACGTGCGCCGGCCCGTTGAACAGGGCGACGAGCGTGTGCGGGCCCTCACCTCCCGGAAGTTAATTAATAGGAAACTTAACTGACAATAACCTTAACGATCAGGCGGGGGTCAAGTTATGATGCCGACAGCGCGCCGCTCAGACGTCCCGGTGTCAACCTGGCACCGCTCCGGGGCGCCGATCAAATTCATCCCGATGGTTCATTGGAACTACTGCTCACGAGCCCTCTCCGTCCCCGCGGTCTCGTAACCCCCCACAGCGTCATGATTCCCGGTGCTTTCGTACCCCGGGCGACAGAAGGGCTGTTCCCTCATGAAGAGAACCCCCCGCCTGCTGGCGCTGGCAGTCTCGTTACTGCTGGCGATCACGGGCGTCCTCATCACGCAGACATCGGCTCAAGCGGCCAATCTGCTGGTGAACGCGGACTTTGAGACCGGAAGTCTCTCCCCCTGGTCCTGCACCGGAGGGCTGGGGTCGGTGGTCGGCTCCCCCGCCCGCTCCGGTACGAAGGCACTCGCCGGCGCGGCGAGCGGCTCCGACAACGCCAAGTGCTCCCAGTCCGTGAGCGTCCGGCCGAACACGGCCTACACCTTGACCGCCTGGGTCCGGGGCAGCTACGTCCACCTTGGCGTGTCCGGCGGCGAGTTCCGCTGGACCTCGTCGGCGACGGCGTACACGCAGCTCAGTGTCCCCTTCACCACCGCGGCCAACCAGACCACCGCCACGGTCTACTTGCACGGCTGGTACGGGCAGGGCACCTACTACGCCGACGACGTCAGCTTCGACGGGCCCGGAGGCACCCCCACTCCTACACCGACTCCCACGCCGACTCCCACGCCGACGCCGACTCCCACGGTCACGCCCACGCCCACGCCGACTCCCACGGTCACGCCGACCGGAAGCACCTGCGCCGTGAAGTCGAGGCCGACGGGCAAGGTCCTCCACGGATACTGGGAGAACTGGGACGGCGCCGCGAACGGTGTGCACCCACCGCTCGGCTGGATTCCGATCACCGACCCCCGCATCACGGCCCACGGCTATAACGTGATCAACGCGGCGTTCCCCGTCATCCGTTCCGACGGCACCGTCCTGTGGGAAGACGGCATGGACTCCACCGTCAAGGTCGCCACCCCGGCCGAGATGTGCCAGGCCAAGGCCGCCGGCCTGACGATCCTGATGTCCATCGGCGGGGCGACCGCAGGCATCGACCTCAGTTCCAGCGCCGTCGCCGACCGCTTCATCGCGACCGTCGTGCCGATCCTCAAGCAGTACAACTTCGACGGCATCGACATCGACATCGAGACCGGCCTCACCGGCAGCGGCAACATCAACCAGTTGTCCACGTCCCAGGCCAACCTCATCCGCATCATCGACGGCGTGCTCGCCCAGATGCCCGCCAACTTCGGCCTGACCATGGCCCCCGAGACGGCGTACGTCACCGGTGGCAGCGTCGTCTACGGCTCGATCTGGGGCTCGTACCTGCCGATTATCAAGAAGTACGCCGACAACGGCCGCCTCTGGTGGCTGAACATGCAGTACTACAACGGAAGCATGTACGGCTGCTCCGGTGACTCGTATTCCGCGGGCACGGTTCAGGGATTCACCGCCCAGACCACCTGCCTGAACAACGGCCTGGTCATCCAGGGCACCACGATCAAGGTTCCCTATGACAAGCAGGTTCCCGGTCTGCCCGCCCAGCCCGGAGCCGGAGGCGGCCACATGACGCCCTCCCTGGTGAGCCAGAGCTGGAACAGCTTCGGCGGCAGCCTCAAGGGGCTGATGACCTGGTCCATCAACTGGGATGGATCAAAGGGCTGGACCTTCGGCGACAACGTCAAGGCACTTCAGGGACGCTAGTCCTTCGACCGCCCAGCCGGTCCGCAGAGCATGGGTCCGGCTGGGCGGTCGAGGCTGACGCGTCCGCGGGGGTGTGCAGGCTCCCCGTGACTCTCGACGTCGCCGGAGAGCGGCTTGCCGGAAAAGGACGAGCCCGGATCTCGAATTCGAGATCCGGGCTCGTCCTTTTGAGCCGCGCCTGGCCGGGTCCGGGCCGCCACCGGATCGTTGCCACGGTGCGGCCGGATACGGCCAGAGGTGGGCGGCGGTGGCTCAGGGTAGGCCGGAGTCGGGCTGGGGGCACGGTGTCGGTCGCCGTGGAAGTCGGCTCAGGGGCGGGTACGGCCACTGTTCCCGTAGGCGCCGCCGGAACGTCGGGAGCGGCGGTCGCCACCGAGCCGGGGCGAGCCGCAACGTGGTGGCAGGCTACCACCACGACCACCTGTTCCTCTCTGCTGGATGGCCGATCAAGCCTCATCGGGTACGGTCGGCCGACGACGGCGCGGCGTCCAGCACTTCGATCCGCACGGCGCTCTCGATCTTGGGCGAGCTTCTCCGGAGCGTACGGGTAAGCCCTCATCCGTGTTCTCTCTTCCATAACCGGCCCAATCGTTCCTATGACAGGAACACCGTTTCATGTTTGGGCCCATCCGTGCCAGACTGCAGGGGCGGACCCCCCAAATAAGGAGAAACCGGTCATGGCCGAGCTGAGTCTTGAACACGAGGGACTGATGGCACACGAAAGATCGACAATGCCCGGCGGGCTGCTGGACATCATGCGGCGAGGAGTGCGGATCTTCGACCTGTCCCAGCCGCTGGAGCCTGGCATGCCCACCTCGCCGAACCATCCCGGGTTCAAGATGGCGCTGATGCGGCGGCACGGGGACATGGTCCGCCCGGACGGCGGCTCGGCGTCCAACGAGATGTTCATGATGGGCGGCCATGTGGGCACCCATGTCGACGCCCTGTCGCACGTGTCGCACAACGGCCTGCTCCACGGCGGCGTCGAGGCGGAGGGAGCCCAGCGCGGCGGGCGGTTCACCGTGCACGGCGCCGAGACGATCCCTGCCATGTTCTGCCGGGGCCTACTCCTCGACGTGGCGGGCGCGCACGGTTTGGACACGCTTCCCGGCGGGCATCCGATCGGCCCCGAGGACCTTGCCGCAGCCGCCGCGCGGGCCGGTGTGACACTGGAGCGCGGAGACGTGGTGCTGGTGCGCACGGGCTGGGCGCGTAACTGGCACGACGCCGAGGCATATATCGGTCACAACAGCGGCGTGCCCGGTGTCACCGAGGAGGGGGCGACATGGCTGGCCGAGCGCGGCGTGGTGGCCACCGGCGCGGACACCACCGCCTATGAGCACATTCCGCCCGGCCAGGGCCACCGACTGCTGCCCGCTCACCGTGTTCTGCTGGTGGAGCACGGCATCCACATCATCGAGCATCTGCGCCTGGAGGATCCCGCCGCCGCCGGAGTGGCGGAATTCCTCTTCGTGCTCGCGCCACTGA
This sequence comes from Streptosporangium sp. NPDC001681, assembly GCF_040298085.1. Taxonomy (NCBI): domain Bacteria; kingdom Bacillati; phylum Actinomycetota; class Actinomycetes; order Streptosporangiales; family Streptosporangiaceae; genus Streptosporangium; species Streptosporangium sp. NPDC001681. The sequence goes on from NZ_JBEOZN010000054.1 coordinate 54,348, forward strand.
AGATCGTCGGCGGCACCGGTGCGCCCGTACGCCCGCTGGCCGTCGTCGAGACATCCGCCTTGGCCTAGACCGTGAGCCGCGGATCAGGACATATACCCCAGCCGACCGGAGACGCGAGCGGTGGCCTTGACCAGCGCGGCGGCACAGCCGTCGGCCTCGTTCCTGAACCGCTCAAGAGGTCCGCAGACGCTGATGACGGCGAGCGGGCGCCCCGCGTGGTCGAAGACCGGGGCCGCCACCGAGCCCGCGCCGGGCTGGCGCTCACCGTAGGAGACCGCGTAACCCACCTGGCGGATGTGCTCCAGCTGCTCCCGCAGCGTGGTCCGCTCGCCGGAAGCATGACGCGAGAGATAGCCGTCCCGCTCGGTGTCCGGCAGGAAGGCGAGGAATACCTTGGAGGAGGCCCCGATGTGCAGGGGATACGGCACACCGAGCGTCACCGACATGCGGACCTCGCGCGCGGGGGTGACCTGCTCCACGTAGATCCGGCCACTGCCGCTGCGCACCGAGAGCGTCGCGGTCTCCCCGGTCTCAGCCGACAGCGCCGCGAGCTCCGGGGCGGCGACGCCCCGGATGTCGATGCGGTCGAGGTAGGCGAGGCCCAGTCGCATCGACATCACGCCGAGCGAGTATCTACGCGTCTCCTCGTCCAGCTCGATCAACTGACGGCTGCGCAGCGAGGCGAGGATCCGGTGCACGGCAGCCTTGGAGAGGGACAGCCGGTCGGCGATCTCGGTGACGCCCAGGGTAGGCGTGGCCGACTCGGCGAACAGCACGAGCACGTCGGCCGCCCGCTCGACCGTCGATGCGGTCTGACTCGTGGGCTGAGCCGGGTCGTCTTCGGACATGGGCTGACTCCGTTTCCACAGGGGCTCAACAGATCTTCGCATCGGGCCGCGCGTCGTGCACGCCATCAGCATCTCAGTATATTTCGGAACAATATTCCAAAAAAAGGAACATTAGGAGGCCCCGCATGGCCAGTGGCCCTCTGGACGGCGTCGTCGTCCTTGACATCGCCACCCTTTTCGCCGGACCACTCGCTGCCACGATCCTCGGCGACTACGGTGCGGACGTCATCAAGGTCGAGCACCCGGCCAAGGGCGACCCTTCACGGTCGCACGGCCCGGCCAAGGACGGCGTGGGGCTCTGGTGGAAGATGCTCTCCCGCAACAAGCGGGCGGTGACCTGCGACTTCGGCCGGCCCGAGGGGGCCGCGCTGCTGCGTCGGCTGGTGGAGCGGGCCGATGTGCTGATCGAGAACTTCCGGCCCGGCACGCTGGAGCGCTGGGGCCTGTCCCCCGCCGAGCTTCACGCGATCAACCCCGGCCTGGTCATCGCCCGGGTCACCGGGTTCGGACAGGAGGGGCCCTATTCCCGGCGGCCCGGCTTCGGCACGCTGGCCGAGTCGATGAGCGGCTTCGCGGCGATCACCGGCGAGCCCGGCGGCCCGCCGACCCTGCCGCCCTTCGGCCTGGCGGACGGCATATCGGCCCTGGTCTGCGCCAACGCCATCACCATGGCGCTCTACCACCGCGACCACGGCTCCGGCCAGGGCCAGGTGGTGGACCTCGCGATCATCGAGCCGCTGCTGACCATCCTCGGTCCGCAGCCCCTCGCGTTCGACCAGCTCGGCGAGGTGCCGTCACGCACCGGCAACCGCTCGATCAACAACGCCCCGCGCAACACCTACAAGACCCGCGACGGCAAATGGGTGGCGGTCTCGACCTCCTCCCAGAACATCGCCGAGCGGGTGATGCGCCTCGTCGGCCATCCCGAAGTCATCGACGAGCCGTGGTTCAAGGGTGGCAAGAGCCGCGCCGAGCACGGCGACGAACTGGACGCCCACGTGGGCGGCTGGATCGCCGCCCGCGATGTCGCCGAGGTGGTCTCGGCCTTCGAGAAGGCCGAGGCGGCGGTCGCCCCGATCTATGACATCCGTGACGTCTTCGCCGACCCGCAGTACCAGGCGCTGGACTCGATCACCACGGTCGAGGACCCCGACTTCGGGCCGATCAGAATGCAGAACGTCTTGTTCCGCCTGTCACAGACACCAGGCTCGATCCGGTGGACCGGGCCGGCGCTCGGCGCGCACAACGACGAGGTGTACGGCGAACGCCTCGGCATGTCGGCCGGGGAACTGAGCGGGCTCCGGGACCAGGGTGTGATCTAGTGACCGCCTTGCCCCCTGGTCCGCATAGTGGTACAAGGTTACAAATATCGGAACAATCTCTGGAGAAACCGGTGAGTGAGAAGACCCTCGCGGAGCGGATCGCCGCTTTCGCGGCGGCCTGCCGCTACGACGAACTGCCCCCCGATGTGACCGACAGCGTCCGCAGCCGGGTCCTCGATATCCTCGGCCTCTGCCTGGCGGCCAGGGGCCTGCCCTCCAGCCAGGCGGTGCTCGGATATGTCACCGACCAGGGCGGGCGGGGCGACAGCCATGTGATCGGTGAGCCCGAGCCCGTGCCCGCCGCGCTCGCGGCGCTGGCCAACGGGGTGCTCGCCCACTCGCTCGACTACGACGACACCCATCTGCCCTCGGTCCTGCACCCCAGCGCCTCGGTGGTACCCGCCGCACTGGCCGCGGGCCAGCTCGCCGGCGCCTCGGGCCGGGAGACGATCGCGGCGATCGCGGCCGGCCTAGAGGTGTGCGTGCGGCTCGGCATGGCCGGCTACGACAGGAAGGCCGGAAACTCCACCTTCTTCGAGTACGGCCAGCACGCCACATCGATCTGCGGCACGATCGGCTCGGCCGTGTCGGCGGCCATGCTCCTCGGCCTGGGCGAGGAGGGCGTCCGAAACGCGATCGGCGTGGCGGCCTCCATGTCCTCGGGGATCATCGAGGCCAACCGCACCGGCGGCACGGTCAAGCGCACGCACTGCGGCTGGGCCGCGCACTCCGGGGTGACGGCGGCCCAGCTCGTCCAGCGGGGCATCACCGGGCCGCCGACCGTCCTCGAAGGCAGGTTCGGCTTCTTCACCGCCTTCCTGCGCGGCGAGTTCGACGCCGAGGAGATCACCCGCGGCCTGGGCACCGTATGGGCCGTACCCGGCATCTTCTTCAAGCCGTACCCGGCCAACCACTTCACCCACACCGCCATCGACGCGGCCCTGGCACTGCGGGCGCGGGGGCTCGACCCCGGCGAGATCGAGTCGATCACTCTCGGCGCCCCCTCGCCGGTCATCCGCACCATCGGCCAGCCGATCGAGCACAAACGGCTGCCGGAGACCGGCTATCAGGCCCAGTTCAGCGGGCCGTACGCCGTGGCGGCGGGACTGCTCGGCGGCGGCGGGTTGGGCGTGGGCCTCGACGACTTCACCGACGAGCTGGCCCGCGACCCGCGGCGGCGGGCTCTCATGGCCAAGGTCGAGGTGGTCGCCGACGAGCGCTGCGACCAGATCTTCCCCGAGCAGTTCCCCGCGGTTCTGTGCGTGCGCACGGCCGACGGCCGGAAGTGGACCGAGGAGGTGCTCGCCAACCGGGGCGGCCCGCAGCGCCCACTGTCGGAGGAGGAACTCGGGCTGAAATTCCGCGACAACGCGGGCCGTGCCCTGTCCTCCGAGGCGATGGACCGCGTCGAGGACGGCATACGCCGTATGGCGGAAATGAGCAACCTGAACGACCTGCTGCGACAGGTCTCCTGATGGATCGAGTGGAGGCGACGATGGAATCCCTGGACCTCGTGGTGAAGAACGTCCGGGTCGTACGGCACGACCGGCCCGAGCCGGAGACCCTCGACATCGGGGTGTCGGACGGGCGGATCGTACGGCTCGCGCCCGGCATCCCCGTGACCGAGGCGACCACCGTGGTGGACGGCGGCGGCAAGCTGGCCTTCCCCGGTGTCGTGGACGCCCACCAGCACTGGGGCATCTACAACCCGCTGGCCGAGGACACCCGCAGCGAGAGCCGCGCCTGCGCCCAGGGCGGGGTGACCACTGCACTGTCCTACATGCGCACCGGCCAGTACTACCTCAACAAGGGCGGTGACTACGCGGACTTCTTCCCCGAGGTCCTGTCGATCTCCGAGGGCAACGCCCACGTCGACTACGCCTACCACCTGGCCCCGATGTCGCGCCGCCACATCGAGGAGATCCCCGACCTGGTCGAGAGATTCGGCGTCACCTCTTTCAAGATCTTCATGTTCTACGGTGGCCACGGCCTGCACGGCCGCTCCGCCGACCAGCGCTCCTTCCTGATGACGCCCGAGGACGAGCGCTACGACTACGCTCACTTCGAGTTCGTCATGCGCGGCGTGCAGGCCGCGCGTGAGCGCTTCCCCGACATCGCCGACCAGATCTCGCTGTCGCTGCACTGCGAGACCGCCGAGATCATGACGGCCTACACCAAGATGGTCGAGGAGCGCGGAGGGGTACGCGACCTGCGCGCCTATCACGAGTCCAGGCCCCCGCACTCCGAGGGGCTGGCCGTCTCGATCGCCTCCTATCTGGCCCACGAGACCGGTCTGCCCACCGTCAACCTGCTGCACCTGACCTCGCGCAAGGCGTTGGAGGCGGCGCTGCGGATGAGCGTGGCCTTCCCCCACATCGACTTCCGCAGGGAGGTCACCATCGGCCACCTGCTCGCCGACGTGGACACCGCCTCGGGGCTCGGCGGCAAGGTCAACCCGCCCCTCCGGCCCCGTGAGGACGTCGAGGCGCTGTGGGAGTACGTCCTGGACGGGCAGGTCGACTGGGTGGTCAGCGACCACGCGTGCTGCCGGGAGGAGGCCAAGTTCGGCGAACCCCGCGACGATGTGTTCGTGGCCAAGTCCGGCTTCGGCGGCGCGGAATACCTGTTGCCCGGCCTGATCACCGAGGGCCGCCGGCGCGGCCTGCCCTATTCCGAGATGGCGCGGCTGCTGTCCTGGAACCCCGCCAGGAGATACGGCCTGGCCGGCAAGGGTGCGCTCGCCGAGGGCTACGACGCGGACCTCTGCCTGGTGGATCCGGACGTGAACTGGACGGTGCGGGCGGCCGAGTCGGAGTCCACGCAGGAATACACCCCGTTCGAGGGCTTCGAGCTCGGCGCGCGGGTCACCGACACGTTCGTCCGGGGCCACCACGTGCTGCGCGGCGGCAAGGTCGAGGGCGATCCGCAGGGCCGCTACATCTCCCGCACCGGCGCCTGACCCGCTGGACTGGGCGGCAAGAACCCGATGGTGGTCATGCCGGACGCCGACCTGGACCTGGCCGTGGAGGGCGCACTGTTCG